>DRKG01000522.1 GCA_011051855.1 bacterium
CGTCGAAGAGCGCTTGTCACTGGTGCTCGTACTCGGCCACGCCGGGTGCCGCGCGCTCCGCCCCCGACGCGACCGCCGCCCCGACGCGCTGACCGCGCGGGTGGCCCGCTTGCAGTTGCTCACCGGCGCCGACAAGCGCCCGCTCGAGGAACTGCTGGTCCGCCGCCAGCGCGAACGCATCCTGGCGGCCTCCGACGAGCTCGGCAGGCGCGCGCGCGCCGACGACCTGCGCGTCGTACCGGGCGTGGTCGATCCGACCACCGGCGCAATCCGGTGGTGCGCGACCAAGGTCGAGTTGATGCCGGTCGCCCCGGTCAAGTGAACGGCGCGCACCGATCGCGCACCTGATGTGGACAACTGCCCAGGTTGTCCACGACTTGTGCAGAAAAGATCCTGTGCAAGAGCCTCCCTTCGCGCGTCATGGTTCGTTCCAATCGGGGACCCGGCGCCACGTTGCGTCATTCCCTCGCCCCCGCGGTCCCGGCCAGGGCCACCGACCCCTCAAGCTCTCGCAATGGCAACCCAGCTCGGCACCTACTGCCAGCAGTTCGACGGCACGCTGCGCCCCGTGCTGACCGACCTCGACCTCGCCATCAAGGCACTCGCGCAGGCATCCGACGACACCCCGAGCAAGTCGCTGCACGTGCCGCTGCTCGAACTGCAACACCAACTGCAGGCGCTGTGCGACAAGGTCAAGGAGCAGCAGGCCTACGTGCTGATCTTCGGCCCGCTCAAGTCCGGCAAATCGACGCTGATGAACGCCATCGCCGCGTCCTACGTCAGCGAGGTGTCGAGCCTGCCGGCCTACCCGTGCTTGGTGTTCGTGCGCGCCGGCAAGCAGCGCAAGTTCGTCGTCACCTGCTACGACGGCAGCACGCGCACCTTCACCGATGCGAACGAGCTGCACGACGACATCAGCCGCGCACACACCGACCTCGCGCAGGCGATCCGCAAGGCCGAGGAGCAGGCCCTCGCGTTCGACCCGCAGGAACACTTCCGCCAGGCGATCCGCCGCGTCGACGTGCACGTGCCCGACAGCAAGCTGGAGAAGAACGGCGCCGTCTTGGTCGATACGCCCGGGCTCTACACGCGCATGCGCTTCGGCTACGACCGCATGACCCGCGACTTTCGCAACGCCGCGGCGTGCGCGATCTTCGTGGTCAAGAGCGACACCCTGTTCCTCGAGCAGGTGTTCGCCGAGTTCCAGCAACTGCTCGACCTGTTCAGCCGCATCTTCCTGGTGGTCAACGTCGACTCGCACAAACGCGACGTCGGCCCCGACGGCAAGCTGGTGCCGAGCCTCGAGCAATCGCGCCCCGAAGAGGTGCTGAAGGCATTCGAGCAACTGGCGATGTCGGCACCGCTGCAGCAGGCGGCCAAAGAAGGTCGCGTGCGCATGTATCCGGTCGATCTGCTGCACGCCGCCAGCAGCCGCCTGAGCAAGTCGGGCGGCAAGACGGCACCACAGGGCTTCCAAGCGTTCGAGCGGGACCTCGACGACTACCTCGCGAGCAGCGAATACCTGTCCGCGTTCCTGCGCGATTCGCTGCAGCGCGCCGACTCCCTGCTCGGCGAGATGCAGCAGCACTTCGAACGCGAGGACGCACGCCAGCTCGAAGCGCGGGTGGCCGAGCTCGACCGCGAATGCGACTGGCTGCGGCACGAGCAGAAGCGCCTGCAGGGTGCACTCGGACTCGACTGGACCGAGGCATTCGCGCGCGGCCGGCGCGACGTCGACGCCGAAATCGAACGCAGCGCGCGCGACCGCGGAGCCAAGCTGCTGCGCACGCTCGGCGCGTCGATCGACACCTGGTTCCTGTCGAGCCAGAGCCTGCAGTGGCTGGTGCAGGGGCAGTGGTCGCCGCTGGTGCGCGACTACCGCGAAGCGGTCACCGAGGCCGGCAGGCAGGCGTTCGAACAGGTCACGGCGCAGGCCGGCGCGGGCATCGATCTGCCCGACGGCGTCGCCGACCTCGCCCACCGCGCCGGCATCGACCTGCGCCAACTGCGCCGTGACGCCCTGGCCGCGCTCGGCAAGGTCGCCTGGCCCGAGCGGGCGATCGTGCCGGTCGACGTGCGCCACATCCCCGTCAAGAAGGGCGTGCTCGACCGACTGGCCTTCCGTTCGCTCACCAAGGTGCGCGAACGCCTGTTCGGCGCCTTCGACAAGCCCGACCACAAGCTGCCCGGCAAGGACAAGGCCAAGCACCTCGGCGAACCCGGCCGCCTGCACCTGCACCAGTGCGTCGCGCAGTTCCGCGCCGAACTGTTGCCGCAGGCCACCGAAACCCTCGGTCGCCACTTCGGGCAGCGCTTCTTCGACGCCGCCTGCAAGCTCCTGCGCGAATGCCTGGACGCCTACGCACCGGCGCTGCAGGAACGCCTCGACGCGCTCGAATCCGAACGCACCTACTTGATGGCCATTGCCTCACCGCTGCGCGAACTCGGCCGGCTGACCAGCGACACCCGCCAACGGCTCACCGCGCTGGCGACGCAGTTCGCGCGCGCGGCGGAATTGACGCCGGCGGCCAAGGACGTCGTGCTCGACCCGAAGACCCCGCCGCAGGCGGCGCCGAAGAGCCGCAGGAGAAACCCGTCCAACCGACGTTCGCGAGCTCGTCCGCAGGAAGGTCGTCCGCGGGGCTGACCCGGCGTTACAGCCCGGCGAGCTGACGGAAGCGCGCCAGCGTCGCGCGCACGAGGTCCAACACTTCGCCGGCCGGCCGGTCGGTGAACAGTTCGATCGCATCCTGCACGCTCGACACCGCGTGCACGGCGAACGTGCCGTCTTCGACCGCCTGCACCACGTCGACGTCCAGCATCAGGTCGCCGACGTTGGCGTGCGGCAACACCACACCCTGGCGGCCGGTCAACCGCCGCGCCTTGCACAGCCGGAAGAAGCCCTCGATCTTGTCGTTGACGCCCGCGACCGCCTGCACCTCGCCCTTCTGGTTGACGCTGCCGGTGATCGCATAGGCCTGCAAGAGCGGCACGTTCGCCAGCGAGCTGAGCAACGCCAACAACTGCGCCAGCGACGCGCTGTCGCCCTCGACGCCGTTGTAGAGTTGCTCGAAGCAGATCGTCGCCTGCATGCACAGCGGACCGTCGTCGCCGAACTCCTGCAGCAGGAAGCCCTCGAGGATCATCACACCCTTGTCGTGGATCGGTCCCGACAGTTGCGCCAAACCCTCGATGTTGACCAGCCCGGAACGCTGCGCGGTCGCCACCCCGCTGTTGCAGGTGATGCGGCACGGCCGGCCGAACTCGATCGTGCCGGTGTCGAGCACCGTCAGTGCGTTGATCTGGCCGACGGCGTTGCCCTTCGTCGACAACCGCATGTAGCCCGATGCGTAGCCGCGTTCGGTCAGTTCTTGCGCCAGGTCGTGACGCTGGCGGCGCAGCGAGATCGCGGCGCGCACGTGCTCGCCGGTCACGTGGTCGGAACGCCGGCAGCGAGCCTCGAACGAAGCCTCGCGGGCCAGGTCACCGATCTCGCTGTAACGGGTGATCAACCGGTCGCGGCGGCCGGCCTGCCGTGCGCCGTACTCGGCGATCGCCGCCATCGCGTCGGGTCGCAGCGGCAGCAGATTCTCGCCTTCGACCAGCCACTGCAGGTAGTCGGCATAGCGCGTCAGCCCCTTCTTGTTGGCCGGGATCGTGGCGTCGAACTCGGCGTGGATCTTGAACACGCTCGGGAACTGTGCGTCCTCGGCGGCGAGTTGCTCGTAGACGCCGGGTTCGCCGATCAGCACCACCTTGAGGTCGATCGGGATCGCCTGCGGCTGCAGCGAGCCGGTGGTCGCCGCGGCGCTCTGGTCGAAGTCGCGGATCTCGAGCAGACCGCTCTGCAGCACGCGCTTCAACTGGTTCCACACCCCCGGCTCGCGCAGCACGTCGAGACAACGCAGCACCAGGTATCCACCCTCGGCGCGCAGCATCGCCCCCGGATGCAGTTGCAGCGGCCCCGGCAACCCGCTCTCCGGCGCGCTGACGGTGCCGAAAAGGTTGCCGAAGTTCGGGTTGGTCTCGATGATCACCGGGCACGCGTCGGAAAACGACGTCTTCACCACCTGCGAGTGGAACTCGCCGAGGCGCGGCTCGGCCGTCGTCGACATCAACTCGAAGCGGGTCTCGTCCTCGGTCTCGATCTCGGTGCCGACGAACTCGTGCAGGTTGCGTTCCACGAACTCGCCGCACTGGTCGAGCCAGTCGGCGACCTCGGGCTGCGGCCAGCGCTTGACGAACTGCTTCTGGTTGGTCTGCAGCACGCGCCAGGCGAGCTGCCGGTCCATGCTGCGCAGCTCCGCCTCGGCGCGGGTGAACTCTTCGCGGATACGATCGCCGACCTCGTCGAGGCGATCGAGCAACTGCTCGCGCTGCCGCAACAGCAGTTGCCGCTGCTCGTCGCTGACCTTGCCTTCGAGCACCAACGCCGACAGGGCGTCGAGCGTGATCGGCTCGCCGTCGACGACCGGATAGATGTCCGCCGTCGACGAGCCGTTCTGCGCCTGGAACGTGACCAGCGCGCAACCCTGCTTCTGCGCCTGCCGCTGCAGCGCGTCCATGATGCGCCGCTCGCGGTTGGCGCTGGCCCGCTTGACGACGCGGCGCGACATGCGGTGCGGACGCGAACGCAGCGCGCCGAGCAGCGCGCTGTGCAGGCTGCGGCCGAACTCGAGCAGTTCGTCGCGGAACGCCGGCCCCTTGCCGGGCGGCAGCGACAGCAGCAGCGGGCGATTGGGTTCGCGGAAGTTGGTCACGAACACGCGGTCCGGCACCCGGCGGCAGACCGGCTGGATGTCGCGCAACAACATCTCGACGACCGCCGTGCGGCCGGACCCGATCAGCCCCGACACGAACAGGTTGTAGCCCTGGGCGTGGATCGACAAACCGGTGCGCAGCGCCGCCATCGGGCGCTCCTGGCCGATCAGGAACGCCGCCGTCGGCGCCTTGCCCGACGGCTTCAACGGCGGGCAGCTCCAGCGCAGCTTGTCGGGCGGTACCGGACCGCTCTGGCCGCCGCCGGCGCCGCGGCCACTGCGCGCCCGGACCGCGCGCCGCCGGGGCACGCGCCGGCCGTCGCCGGTCGACGAGGAGCGGCTCACGCCCTTGCCACCAACACCGGGCACGGCGCGGCCTTCAGGATCTCACCCGCGGTGCTGCCCAGCAGCGCCTTCATGATGCCGTGGCGGCCCTGCGAGCGGACCAGGATCAAATCGACGCGCTCGACCAGCGCTTCCTTGAGGATCTGCTCTTCGACGTCTTCGGAGAACGTCAGGTGGCCGAGCGCCTGCACTCCGGCCTCGGCGGCGCGGTCGACCATCGCCTGCAGCTTGTTCTGCACTTCCTCCTGCAGTTCCTGCTCGAAGCTGGAACCGCCGCCGGCCGCGCCGTGGTGGCCGATCAGGTTGACGGTCGCCGGGGTGTCGATGACCGCCAACAACAACAGCTCGGCGCGCAACTGCGCCGCCAGACCGATGGCGTAACCGACTTCCGGCTCGCGGGATTCCGCGAGATCGACGGGCGCGAGGATGCGGCGCACGACCGGTTGACCCATAGGGCTGCGATCCTAGCCACAACCGCCAGCAATTCGAGGGATCGTCCGCTATCCTGCCGCGCCCTCCCACTCTGCCCAGCCCGCCCTTGGATCTCAACGCCCTCAAGATCGAACGCCAGCCGAAGGCCAAGCGCCGCCGCGGCAGCCCGTGGCCGGTGCGCGTCGCACTCCTGGCGATCGTCGGCGGCGGCATCACGTTCGCCTGGCCCGTCCTGCACGACCTCTACGACGACCTGTCGCTGCCGGCGGTGCGCACCTTCCGCGTCGTCGAGACCAGCCGCGCCGGTGCCGCGGCGGTGCGCGGAGCGGCCGCCAACGGCTACGTGGTCGCCGCCCGGCGCGCAGCGCTGTCGTCGGACGTGCCCGGCCGCATCGTCGAAATGAACGTGCGGGAAGGTTCGGTGGTGAAGAAGGGGTTCGTGGTCGCGCGCCTGTTCGCCGACGACTACCGCGCAGCCTGGCAGCGGGCCGAGGCCGACCTCACCGCCGCCACCACTGCGGTGGCACGCGCCCGCATCAGCGCACGGATCGCCGAGCGGGTGGCCGAGGAGGCCGAGAGCTCGGTCGAAGTCGCCGCCGAGCAGGTCGCCGAGGCACGCGCTGCCGAGGAGTTCGCGGCGACCGAACTACGGCGCGTCGAGGGCCTCGTCGCCAACGGCATGGCCAACCAGAACCGCCTGCAGGCCGCGCAGCGCGACCTGAAGAGCACGGCGGCGCGCGCCCGCTCGCTCGCCGCCGCCCATCGCAACGCGGTGCAGCGACTGGCGACCGCCCGCGCGCGCGCCGAACTCGCCGCGATCGACATCCAAGCCGCCGAGCAACGGGAAGGCGCCGCCCGCGCCGCGCGCGACCAGGCCAGGGCCACCCTCGACAAGACCGACGTCAAGGCACCATTCGACGGCATCGTCGTGCTCAAGGACGCCGAGGTCGGCGAGGTGGTCTCCCCCAACGCCCAGGGCGGCAGCAACGCACGCGGTGCGATCTGCACCATGGTCGACCTCGACTCGCTCGAGGTGCAGGCGAACGTGCCCGAGACGACGCTGTCGTCGGTGCGGCTCGGCGCGCCCGCCGACGTGTTCCTCGACGCCTTCCCCGACGACCGCTACGAGGGCACCGTCGACCGCATCTGGCCGACCGCCGACCGCCAGAAGGCGACCGTCGAGGTGCGCATCCGACTGGCCCACAAGGACGAACGGCTCAGGCCCGAAATGGGCGTGCGCATCGTATTCCGCCGCGGCGACCAGCCGGCCGCGCCGACCGAGCCGGAGCACCGCATCGTAGTGCCGGCCGAGACGATCGTGCGAGTCGACGGCCGCACCGGCGCGTTCGTGCTCGACCACGACACCGTGCGGTTCACCGAGATCTCCGCCGCCGCTCCCAAGAGCGGTCGGGTCGCGATCGACGCCGGCCTCGCCCCCGACCAGCTCATCGTGCTCGACCCGCCGACGACCCTGCGCGACGGCGACCGCGTGCGCATCCGCAAGCAGTGAAGCCACAACCTCCGCCCCGATGACCACAGCCATCACCCTTCGTTCCCTGACCAAGACCTACACCCGCGGCGGCGAGACGCTGCGCGTGCTCGACGGCCTCGACCTCGACATGGACGCCGCCACGTTCTACGCGCTGATGGGGCCATCGGGCTCTGGCAAGACCACGCTGCTGAACCTGGTCGGCGGCCTCGACCACGCCGACGGCGGCACGATTACCGTCGGCGGCGAGGATCTCGACCAGCTTTCCGACACCGAACTGGCCGAATGGCGCGCCGAGAACGTCGGTTTCGTATTCCAGGGCTTCAACCTGCTGCCGGTGCTCAGCGCGCGTGAGAACGTCGAACTGCCGCTGCTGTTGACGCCGCTGTCGCGCAGCCAGCGCCGCGCCCAGGCCGAACGGGCGCTCGAACTGGTCGGACTGAAGGATCGCATGAACCACAAGCCGCGCGAACTGTCCGGCGGTCAGGAGCAACGCGTCGCGATTGCGCGCGCGATCGCCACCGACCCGCAGGTGATCCTCGCCGACGAACCGACCGGCGACCTCGACCGCGAAACCGCCGATGCGGTGCTCGAGATGATGCAGCGCCTCAACAAGGAACTGCACAAGACGATCCTGATGGTCACCCACGACCCGCAGGCGGCGACCTACGCCGACAAGGTGATCCACCTCGACAAGGGCCGACTCGGCCGCATCGACGACAACACCACGGCCGCGGCGGAGGCGTAGCGATGCCCTGGAAACTGTTGTTGCGCAACGTGCTCGGCCACAAGGTGCGCGCGCTGTTGACGGTGCTGTCGGTGGCCGTAGCGGTGTTCCTGATCGTGATCCTGCAGGCCTTGACCACCGGACTGTCGAAGACCCTCGACGCATCGGCGTCCAACCGTCTCTTGGTGCAATCGGCCGTCAGCCTGTTCGTCGACCTGCCGCTCGGCTACCAGCAGAAGATCGCCGCGGTCGAAGGCGTCGAGGCGATCTGCAAGTTCCAGTGGTTCGGCGGCCGCTACGAGCAGGAGAAGGGCGGCTACTTCGCCCAGTTCGGCATCGACCCGGACACGTTCGCCGTCAGCTACCCGGAAGTGACGATCGCCGACGGCAGCTACGAGGCATTCGCCCGCGAGCGCACCGCCGCCATCGTCGGCCGCAAGACTGCCGAGAAGTACGGCTGGCGGATCGGGCAGACGGTGCCGATCGCCGGCACGATCTTCACCCGCACCGACGGCCAGCCGTGGCAGTTCACGCTGCGCGGGATCTACGAGAGCAACTCGCCAGCGTTCGGCGAGAACGAGCTCTACTTCCACTACGACTACCTGCGCGAGTCGCTCGAGCAAGGCGGCGCGACCGGGCCCGAGGGCGTAGGTGTCTACATGCTGCGCATCGCCGACGGCGCCGACCCGATCGCGGTGCAGCGCGCGGTCGACGAGCTGTTCGAAAACGGCCCGCAGCGGGTGCAGACGACCACCGAAGCGGAGTTCAACCGCCAGTTCATCACGATGCTCGGCGACATCCCGTCGCTGCTGCGCATGATCGGCGGCGCGGTGCTGTTCGCGATCTTCTTCGCCGTGCTCAACACGATGCTGCTGGCCGGCCGCGAACGCACGCGCGATCTCGGCGTGATGAAGGCGCTGGGGTTCAAGAACGGCGTCGCCGCCGTCCTGCTGGTCGGCGAATCCTTGCTGCTGTGTCTGCTCGGCGCCGGCATCGCCATCGGCCTCGCGGTCGCGGCGGAAGACGGGCTGGCCAGCGCCACCGCCACGTTCATCCCCGGTTTCGAACTCGACCGCGACACGCTGCTGCTGGCGGCCGGCATCGCCGCCGCCGTCGGCCTTGCCTCCGGCCTGTTGCCGGGCTTGCGCGCCGCGCGCCTGACCACCACCCAAGCCCTGCAGGAGCTCGCCTGATGGCCCTCGTCCCGATCCGCTACAACCTGCGCAGCCTGTTCGTGCGCTGGTCTTCGACGGTGCTGACGGTGTGTGCCGTCGGGGCCACCATCGCAGTGTTCGCCGGCATGCTGTCGATGCAGCAGGGCTTCGCGACGCTGTTCCAGGAGAAGGGCCGCGACGACCTCGCCGTGTTCCTGCGCCAGGGCGCGACGTCGGAGGGCGAATCCGGCATCACGCTCGAGCAGACCGAAATCCTCAAGAAGGAAGTGCCCGAGGTGGAGCGCAACCGCCAGGGGCAGCCCCTGGCCAGCGCCGAGCTCTACCTGGCGGTGCGCCTGCGCAAGTTCGACGGCGGCGAGACCAACGTCGCGATCCGCGGCGTCGAGCCGATGACGTTCCAGATCCACGGCGACGACGTGCGCATCGTCGACGGCCAGAACTTCACGCCCGGCAGCGACGAGCTGATCGTCGGCGAAGGGTTGCTCGGGCGCATCGCGAACTGCAACGTCGGCGACACCCTGCGCATCAACACCGGCACCTTCCGCATCGTCGGCACGTTCGCGGCCAAAGGCGGCTATCGCAGCGAGATCTGGGGCGACCTCGAACGGCTTGCCGAAGCGCTCGAACGGCCGGTGCGCAGTCGCGTGCTCGCCAAGGTCGCACCCGGCACCGACCTGCAGGCCATCGAGGACCGCTACGCCGACGACCTGCGGTTGCAGCCGAAGGTGCTCAGTGAGAAGGACTACCTCAGGAGCCAGACCAGCGATCTGTCGGCGCGTTTTCTGTTCGTCGGCGCGTTCCTGGCGATCATCATGGGCATCGGTGCGGTGTTCACCGGCACCAACTCGATGCTGGCGGCGATCGGCGCACGCACGCATGAAATCGGCATCCTCAAGGCGATCGGCTACAAGCCGTGGGCGATCTTCCTGGCGTTCGTCGGCGAATCGCTGCTGCTCGGCCTGCTCGGCGGCGTGGCCGGCTGCCTGATGGTGCTGCCGTTCCAGGGGCTCGAGACCGGCACCGTCAACAGCACCTTCTCCGAAGTCACGTTCGCATTCCGCACCACGCCGACCGCGCTGTTCGTGTCGATCGCCTTCGCGGCCCTGCTCGGCCTGGTCGGAGGCCTGTTCCCGGCCTGGCGCGCATCGCGCATGACGCCCACGCAAGCGCTGCGGCGCGGCTGACCTGGCTGTTGTGCCTGGCGGCGTTCCTGAACCGTTCGGCCGCGATGGTGGTGCCGTTCCTCGGCCTCTACGCCAGAGAACGGCTCGGCTACTCGCCTGCCGATGCCGGCGTCGTGCTGAGTATCTACGGTCTCGGGGCCGTGGCCGGCAGTTGGCTCGGCGGCTTCGACCCGCGGCCCGCACCGCGGCCGCTACGGCCAAGGCGCGTTGTGGCTGGTGCGCTTCGCACTGGCCGCGATCGGCGCGTGCATGTTCTGGCGCGCACGCGATCCCTGAGGCTTGCGCGGACGCCCGTCACAGTTCCTCGCGCGGCACCCGCACCGCCCCGTTCGGCGGCCGGAACCAAGTCGCTTCCGCAAACGGCGTGAACTCGTCGCCCTTCAGCTTGAACTGCAGGATCGTCGCGCCGACGCGCAGCTCCTGGTGGTCCCAGAAGCGGTCGTTCGAAATCACCAACGCAGCTCGTTCGCGCGCGAACTGCAGCACGTGCGCATCGGCCGATTCCCCGCGCGGACAGACCACGTAGCGGGTGCGGCCCGGGGTCACGTCGGCGCAGCGCGCGCGCAGCGTCGCCTGGGCCGCGGGCCGGCAGCGCATCGCGGTCGCGTGATCGACGAACACGGTGATGGGCCAATCCGGCCGCCATACACGACACCAAACCTCGACCAGATCGAGGCGCTCGATCGGCCGGAAGCGGCTCGACGCGATCACGTTGGCGCCGTCGAGCACGATCGCCCGCAGCGGAGGCGGCGCGTTCACAGATCCATACGTACCGAACCGGGTACAAAAACCAACCCGCCCAGGCAAATCGCCCGGGATCTTCGCCCGGCGAGGTTGTTGTTTTCACCCGGTTCCGTACACGCCGGTGACCCGGAGGCCGACGCCGCCGCCGAGCCGTTCTTCGACCTTGCCGGCGAACACGAACGGACCGCGTCCTTGCAGCAGGCCGCCGCAGCGCTGGTAGACGCTCGGGAACAGCGTCGCTTCGACGATGCCGCTGCCATCCTCGACGGTGACGAAGCACATGCCGTCGCCACCGCGCGCACCGTGACGGACCGCGTGGCCGCGGAACGCGACGGCGAAACCGCATACGCGCACGGTGCGGCCGACGTGCTCGTGGACCTTGCCGCACGGCACACAGGACCTCATCGCCGGCAGTTCGCCGCGGCGCCACAGCACGTCGACCGGGTGGCTGCCGAGCGTGAAACCGAGCAGCCGCAGCTCGGCGGCGGCACGCCGCTGGTCGTCGAACTCGGGCAACTGCGGAAACTCGACCGGCTTCGGCTGCACCGCGTCGGCGAACAACGCCGAGCGCGCGGAGACGGCCGCGCGCGCAGAGGCCCGCTGCGCCCGCGGCGTGGTCGCCACCTGCAGCCGCCACAACAACTCCGGCCGCGTGACCCCGAACGCGTCACAGGCGCCGACCCGGATCAGGTTCTCGAGTTCGTGCCGCGCGGGCCGCGCGCGCTGCAACAGGTCGAGCAACGAACGGAACGGGCCACCGGCGGAGCGGGCGGTCAGGATGCGGTCGACGGTGCGTTCGCCGACACCGCGCACGCAGCCGAGCCCGATGCGGATCGCCGTCTCGCCGACCAACTCGTGCTCGCGGCCGCCCTGCTGCACACACGGCGGCCGCAGTTCGGCGCCGAGCCGCTTGGCCTCCTCGGCGTAGACACCCGGTGCGAAGTAGCCGGCCTCGTTTTGCAACATCGCGCACAGGAACGCCACCGGCCAGCGCGCCTTCAGGTAGACGCAGCGGTATGCGATTCGCCCGTAGGTGACCGCGTGCGCCTTGCAAAACGAATAGGCGGCAAAGCGCGCCATCTCGGCCCAGATCTGCTCGATCGCGCGCCGCGGCAACCCGCGCTTCAACCCCTGCACGACGAACCGCTCCCGCTCCGCGCCGGCATCCCGTTCGCCCCGCCTGCCGAGTTCGCGCCGCAGCACGTCGCCCGTGGTCGCATCGACGCCGGCGACCGCCATCGCCGCGCGGATCACGTCCTCCTGGTAGAGCATGATGCCGAACGTGTCGGCGAAGACTTCGGCCAGCAGCGGATGCGCGGCAGCCACCGGCTCTTGCCCGCGCGCACGCCGCACGAACGCGTCCTTCATGCCGGTCGCCGCCGGCCCGGGCCGCACCAGCGCGACCGCCTGGATCACCCGGTCCATCGTGCCCGCCCCCATCTGCTGCAACAGCGTGCGCATCGCCGGCGACTCGACCTGGAAGCAGCCGAGCGTGCCCCCTTCGGCGAGCAGCTTCGCGGTGCGCGCATCGTCTTCCGGGATCGCCTGCAGATCCGGAACCTGCACGCCGTGGTCGGCGAGCATCGCCACGCAATCGTGCACGATCGACAGCGCGCGGTTGCCGAGCAGGTCGATCTTGACCATGCCGAGCCCCTCGACGAAGTGCATGTCGTACTGCGTCACGACCACGCCCTTGTGCGAGCGTTCGAGCGGCGCATGGCGCGCGATCGGCTGCGGTGTGATCACCACGCCGCCGGGATGCACCCCGAGGTGTCGCGGCGCGGCGAGCAACTGCTGTGCGAGGCGCAACAACAACCGTTCTCGCTCCGGCGGCAGCACGTCGCTGTCGTGCAGCGAACCGCGCGCGCGGCCCTTGCGCCAGAAACCCGGCGACTCGTCGACGATCGCGGCGAGGTCGACGTCCGGGCGCGCATGCCACGGCAAGCGCTTGCTGCGCCGCGCCGCCTCGGCCGGCGGCAGCCCCATGACCTTGGCCGCTTCCTGATAAGCCGCGCGCGGCCCGCAGGTGTTGTAGGTCGCGATCATCGCGACGTGCTCGGCACCGAAGTGCTCGTAGACCGCCGCGATCAGTTCGTCGCGCCGGCGCCAACAGAAGTCGAGGTCGATGTCCGGCAGGTCACGACGGCCCGGATTCAGGAAGCGCTCGAACAGAAGTCCGTAGCGCAGCGGATCGGCGTCGGTCAGGCCGAGGCAATGCGCGACCAAGCTGTCCGCCGCCGAACCGCGGCCGACGAACGGGATGCCGCGCTGCCGCGCCAGTTCGACGATGTCGTGCACCGCCAGGAAGTAGGGTGCAAACCCCATGCGCGCGATCACCGCGAGTTCGTATTCGCAGCGCTGCGCCGCCCGTTCGGCACGCTCGTCGCCATCGCCGTAGCGCCGCCGCAGGCCCGCGGTCACCAGACGTCGCAACACCCCCGCGGCATCCTCGCCCGCCGGCAGACGCACCGGCGGGAAGATCGGTTCGGCACGATCGGCAAACGACAACGAACACCGCTGCAACAAGCGTTCGGCCGCGGCCACCGCCGCGGACATGTCGTCGTGACCGGCGCGCAGCCGTTCGGGCGTCGGCAGGTGCATGTCCGGCGCGGCCTCGCCGACCCCGCGCAACGCCGCGCCATCGTCCGGCAGCGCGCGGTTCCACTTCACCGCCAGGAACAAGCGATGCAGCGCGTGCTCGTCCGGCGTCGCGAACCAGACGTCGCGCACCGCGCACAGCGGCAATTCGAGGTCCCGAGCGAGCTGGCGCAACATGCCGCGCGGCCACGGCGCGCCCGGGTCCGGCAGCTTGCGCGCGCGCCCGTGCGAGCGACTCCCCGCCCCGGCGTCGCCGCGCTCGGCCCCGCGCGGCGGCAGCGCGACCAGCAAGCGCTCCCGCGGCACGCGCGCCGACAGCTCGGGCAACAGCCGCGGATCGCCGCACACGAACCACAGCCCGTCGGCGTGGCGTGCGCACGCGCGCACCAGATCGAACGGCGCGGTCGCCTCACCCGGGTCGCCCGGCGGAGCCAGCGCGCCGTGCAGCTCGGACAGCAGCGCGCACAGCGCCGCGTAGCCGGTGCGGTTCTCGGCGATCGCGACCACCCGGCGGCCGGCGTGGCGGCCACCCGTCGGCACCAGCTCGCAGCCGAACAAAGCCCGCAGCCCGACTCGCTTGGCCGCCTGCGCAAACGGGTAGAGCCCGTAGAGGCCGTTGGTGTCGGCGAGCACCAGGTGCGACAGGCCCAACCGCACCGCCTCTTCACACAACTGCTGCGGCGAACCGGGGGCCGTCAGCAGGGAGTAGTGGGTGCGGGACAGCAACAGGGCCATCCCACCGGTATACCTAACAAACCCCTAACTGCAAGCCAGCGGGCGTCGCACCGGCAGCCTCGTCAATCGTCGTAGTCGTCGAAGCGGTCGTTGCCGCCACCACCCCGGCGCCCACCGCCGAAGTCGTGGCCGCGGCGACGGCTGCCGCCGCGCTTGCCGCCGCGATCCCACTGGCGCTCGCGACTGGGCCGGGCGTCCGGACCAAAGCGTCGTTCGCGCGCCTCGCGGGCCCTCTGGCCGGGGTCGGAGCCGACGCCGCCCGCGGGCGCTCCCCCGCGCGACGCCCCGCCGTCGCGCCGAGGGCGCGGGCCGCCGCCCGGAGCGCTGCGCCGATCCTCGGCCTCGGAAACGCGCATCGTGCGCGTGCCCAGCGTGGCGCCGTTCATCGCCTCGATCGCCCGCATGGCCTCCTCGTCGGTCGCCATTTCGACGAACGCGAACCCACGCGGACGCTGCGTCTCACGATCGAGGGGAATGTGGACGTGCGCCACGGTGCCGCCTGCTTCGGAGAAAGCGGTGCGGATCGCGGCTTCGTCGGCGTCGAAGGGGAGATTCCCGACGTACAGTCTCTTGCCCATGCAGTCTGGCAGCGGTCTCGAGTGGCGGGCGCGCGGAACGATGCCCGCGCGTTCGGCGTATGATACGCACCCTCGTGGGGACGCAACCCCCATCGCACACATTCCACCGCACCGCAGCACTTCCGTGCCCGGAGACCCCGACGACCCCGATGCTCACCACCCGGCTCTCGCCGTTGCGGCTGCTGCCGCTGCTGCTGCTGGCGGCGTTCTCCTGCACCAGTTCCAACCGCCCGGACGGCGGCGAGGCCGCCGCTGCTGAAGGCCGCATGAGCGCACCCGACCCCCCCGCCGACCGCAACCCCACCACCGAAGAGTCGCCCGCGACCGCGCTGGCGACGTTCGGCGGCGGCTGCTTCTGGTGCACCGAGGCCGTGCTCGAACAACTCGACGGCGTGCTCGACGTGCGCTCGGGCTACATGGGCGGCGACGTCGAGCAGCCGACCTACCAGCAGGTCTGCACCGGCACCACCAACCACGCCGAAGTCGTGCAGGTGACGTTCGACCCGCGGCGGATCTCGTACGAGACCCTGCTCGATTGGTTCTTCCGCTCGCACGACCCGACCACGCTGAACCGCCAGGGCGCCGACGTCGGCACCCAGTACCGGTCGGTGGTGTTCTGGCACAGTGAGGAACAGCGGCAGCAGGCCGAGGACTTCGTCGCCAGGATCGCACCCAACTGGAACGCGCCGATCGTCACCGAGATCAGCCCAGCGCAGACGTTCTGGGAGGCCGAGGCCTACCACCAGGACTACTACCGGAACAACCCGGGCCAGGGTTACTGCCGGGTGGTGATCAAGCCGAAGCTGGAGAAGCTGCACCTCGACACCGGCGACGGCAAACCGCGCGACAAGTAGCGCGGCCGGGACCCGGGCTCGCACCGGGGCACCGCGTCGGTGACGATCGTTGCGCGATGTCGTCGTCCGCACCTGCTCCCGCGATCCCCGGCAAGGCCCGCATACTCGCACTGGTCGCGCTGCTATGCCTGGTCTGGAGCAGCACCTGGTGGGCGATCCGCGTCTGCCTCGAAGTGCAGCCGCCGCTCTCGTCGGCCGGCGCGCGGTTCGCGATCGCCGGCATCGCGATGGCGATGGTCACTCCATGGTTGCGCGGGAAGGAGCAAGCCCCGCCACCGAAGACCTGGCTGTGGATCGTCTGCGGCGCCACCAACTTCGCCGGCGGCTACGGCGTGCTCTACTGCGCCGAGACGGTGGTGCCGTCGGGCATCGCGGCGGTGCTGTGGGCGGTGTTCCCGCTGCTGATGGCCGGCAGCGCCACCATGTTCCTCGGCGAACGGCTGTCGCTGCGGCAATGGTGCGGCTTCGGCGTGTCGTTCGCCGGCATCGTAGCGGTATTCGCCGGCGACCTCGGCGGCGTCGGGCGCGACCAGCTCGGCTACGCGTGGCTGGTGCTGCTGAGTCCGCTGATCGCCGCGATCGGCACCACGCTGGTCAAGAAGCACGGTAGCCACACGTCGTCGGTGCTGCTCAACCGCAACGGCATGCTGCTCGGCGCGGCCCTGCTGCTGGCGGCGGCATTCGCGCGGGAAGATCCGTTCGCCATCGCGTGGACGCCACGGGCTATCATCGCCACCGTCTACCTCGCCGTATTCGGCACCACGCTGACGTTCGGCGTCTACTTCTGGCTGCTGCGCACGGCGCCCGCCGCGATGCTCTCCCTGATCAACTACGTGACTCCGGTGCTGGCGATGGTGTTCGCCACGCTGGTCGGCGACGGCGACCACGGCCTCGGCTCGTGGCTCGGCGCCGGCCTGGTCACATTCGGCATCGCACTGGTGGTGCGCCGATGATGCGCCGCTTGCGCCTGCACCAACTGCGCCCGCGCTCGCGCCGCAGCGCCGGCACCCTGGGCGCTCTGTTGCTGCTGCTCTTGTGGGTTGCCTTCGGCGGCGAGAGCCGTGCCGCGGTCGACACGTGGCAACGCCGTGACATCCTCGACGCGATCCTGTGGGTCGAGAGCCGCGGTCGCGACGACGTGCCCGACGGCGACGACGGCCTGGCCATCGGCCCCTACCAGATCCACCGGGTCTACTGGCTCGACGCCACCGAGTTCGATCCGGCGATCGGCGGCAGCTACCGGGACTGCCGCCGGCGCACCTACGCCGAACGCGTCATCGACGCCTACATGCGCCGCTACGCCCCCGACGCCTGGCGCATCGGCGACGCCCAGACGATCGCGCGCATCCACAACGGCGGCCCCAAGGGCCACACCCGCCAGTCGACCCTCGACTACTGGCGGCGCGTGCGAAGCCGCCTGCCTCAATAGGCGGTACCGACCGGGTCGACCCAGAAGTGCAGCACCTGGAACCCGCGTTCGCCGCTGCCGCTGCCGCCCTGGTGGTAGAGCACGGCGCCGAACGCGTAGCTCCACTGGCTGTACTCGTCGTAGTCGTCGATGTCGCCGACGCTGCCCTCGAACAGCGTGCCGACACCGGTCTCGATCGTGTAGACGTCGCCGTAGCCGATGCCGACACTGACGCCGCCGACGAGCGGGCCGATCTGGAGTTCGACCTCGAGGCCGTTGCTGATCGTGCGCGACTGCTCGGTCGAGTTCGTGTTGGTGATCTCGACGCTGGCGGTGTTGGCGAACGTGCCCTGGCCGACCGTCTGGGTCTGCGACAACCAGCCGCTGCCGCCGGCGCGCGCCTGCGCCTCACTCAAGGTCAGGTAGGTCGACGGATCGCCGATCGTGTGGCCGAGCAGAGCGGCGCGGTCGATCTGGTCCTCCGGATCGACGTTGGCGTTGTAGTAGTCGAGCGTCCACTTGTAGATGCGCGTCGACACCGGCACGTCGAGCGAGAACGTCTTGCCGGCCATGGTCGGGTCGGACGTCGTCAGCACATCGTAGTCGTAGGAGCGGTAGAGGGTGCCCTGGAAGACGATGTGGTCGTCCTCGCTGCCGCCGATGTAGGACAGCGTCTTGGCCACCTCGATACCGCTGCCGTACGCCTCCTCGATCGACTGCTCGTAGACGTAGCGCACGCCGGCCGAGAAGAAACCCTGCATGAAGTCGCCGGACAGACCGCCGTTGGCGGTGACCGTCGTCGCCGACGTCACGGTGTGGGTCGCGCTCGTGCTGCTCGTCTGGCCGTAGGTGACGACCGATTCCTCGAAGTTCTGGCTGATGCCCGCCTTGGTCGGAGCCGCGGCCATGACGCAGATCGGCATCGGGTGCGCCAGCGTCAGGTGCTTGGTGCCCGTGTAGCGCACGGCGATGCTGTCGCCCTGCAGGTCGCTGCCGGCCAGTACGAGGGTGTGCTGGGCGTTGCCGGCGGGCACGGCGGGCCGCTGCCACGTCGCCTCGATGCCGAGGCCGTAACCCAACAACTCGTTGTTGGTGTTGTACTGCTCCTCACGGCCGATCCGCTGCAACAGAATGGTCGGGTTGTTGCCGCGATCGAGCGTGCCGACGGCGATCCGGTCACGGGCTTCGAGCGTGTCGCGGATCACGCAGGTGCTCGTGAACGAATCGGGATCGTAGCCGGAGCCGAGCCCCAGGCTCTGGCTGGCACCGAGCCAGAGGCTGACGTCGTCACCGAACGACCACTGGTCGACGCCGAACTGCCATCCGGCGCTGATCTCGGCCCCCCAAGTCCGCACGATGCCGTCGGTGCCGTTGCCGTCGAGGTCGGCGGCGTGCAGTTGCCAGCTACAGGTCGTGCGCTGCGTCACGGTGCGGATGCCGTTGCCGCCGAGGGCCTGTGGCTCGTCGACGAATGCGAAGCCCGTGCCGGCGTCGTCGTAGCGCGCCAGCCGCCACAACGCGCCGGAATAGCCGTCCACGCCGCAGAACACGATCTCGTCGTGCTCGTCGCCGTCGAAGTCGCCGGCGACGACCTCGGCCGCGTTCCAGGTGAAGTAGTAGTTGCTCGACGAGGCGTCGCCGAAGGGGGCGAAGCCCGGTGCCGATTCGCTGGTCCAGGATGCGAGCACGACGTAGCCGTGGTTGGCGTCGTCGAGCACGCGGGCGCGGGCGATGCCGTTGCCGTTCCCGAACAGCTCGAGCACCGCGATCTCGGCCGCCTCGTCGTCGTCGAAGTTGCCGGTGGCGATGCGGCAGTCGTTCCAACCCGAGCCGGGCGGTGTGCCGGTGTAGTCGAAGAGCTGCAGGTGGCCGCCGACGGC
>DRKG01000523.1 GCA_011051855.1 bacterium
ACGGTCAGTTCGAGCGGTGGCGATGAGGCTCCTTCCGCGGCTGGCGGCTCTACCGCGGTGAACGTGCGCTCGTCTTCACCCCCGGAGGACCGCAGGGTGACGTCGGCGCGATGCACGCCTGGGTCGATCTGCAGGCGCCAAACGCCATCGGTGATCAGGTTGTCGCGGCGGACGTCCTCGGCGCGCGCCGCAGATCGGTGCAATTGCAGCGTCAACACCAGGAACAGATCGGTCTCGGGCAAGTTCCACCAGAACTTGTCCGCGGTGACGGCAAACAGGGCGACCTCGCCACCGCTACCGCCGTACGAGCGCGTCGCAATCAGCGGCGGGCCATCGGGGGCGCGGATGCGCGCAACGACAGCGGCCTCGTGGCCGGCCGGTTCCTTGAGCGTGAGCCAACGATAGACCAGGGTCCACTTGGGCAGCACCAACTCGAACAGCTCTTCGACGCCGCGGCACAGCGCATGGTCAGGCAGCGTCAACACCGCCTTCTCCGGGCGATCGGGATCGCCGTCGACCTCGCCGATCGGCAGCGGCAACAACCCCTTGCCGTCGCGCCACAGCACCTCGTTGTAGCGCGGTGCGTCGACCAACGAACCGCAGGTGATCGCCAGGCCGCCACCACCGGCGACGAACTGCTCGAGGCGATCTGCCGCTTCGGTCGTCGGCGCCTGCACGTTGCACAACCAGATCAGGTCGAAGGCGTCGAGGTTCGCCTCCTCGAAGCCGCTCTCGGTCACGACCTGCGCTTCGATGCCGGATTCGGGCACGTCGAGCGCCGCCTGCAGGAAGAACACCTCGCCGTAGTCCTCGTCCGGTTCGCCGTCGACCAACAGCACGCGGCTCTTCTCGCGCACCTGCAACGCCAGTGTGCGGCGATCGTCGAACGGGAATGCCTCGCTCGGTGCGAGCGCGACGTCGACCCGATGCGGGCCCGGCTGGTGGAACGTGCGGTCGACCGGCACGGTGACGCGTTCGCCCGGCGCCAACTGTGGCACGTCCTGGTTGACGCGACTCTGACCGTCGACCTCGATCGTGACCGTCGTCGGCGCCGTCGGATCGAGCCCGAAGTTCTGCACGTCGACACCGACCGTGACCGGCACGCCGGCGATCGCCAAGCGGTTCTGCAGTCTGACGTCGACGATGCCGAGGTTGTCGTGCTGGCCGCCGATCGCGAGCACGGTGACGTGTTCCTTGTCCTGCGCCATCGAACCGAACGCCGCCAACATCGCCGGGCGCGGCTTGTCATCGGGCGTCGACCAGTCCCACGCGCGGCGGTCACCGACCAGGTAGTACTCGGTGCGCGAGGCGTCCTCGACCTCGTGGGCTCGCTGCACGACGGCCTGCAACGACTTGCCGAGATCGGGCGAACGATCGGACACGATCAGCTCCTTGAGCAACCGACCGGCGCGGCGGCCGAAATCGCCGCCGATGCGCTGCGACCACAGGTCGGGCTCCAGCGCGCTTGCGCGCACGATCGAGAACAGGTCGCCCTGGCGACGCTGCGCGAGATCGTCGGCGAGCACGCGCACGCGATCCTGTGCCTTCTCGAACAGGTCCGTGCTGCCGCTGCGCTGCGTCATCGAGGCACTGTCGTCGAGCACGATGACGTGATGGGTGCGTGAACCCAACAGGCCGCCACCGCCGAGCTGCGGGCGGCTGACCAGAGAGACCAGCAGCAGCACGGCCAGGACGCGCAACAACAGCACCAGCCACTGCTCCATACGCAGGCGCTTGCGGTTGCGCTTCATCGCCCGCAGCAGGAACTCCATCGCCGCCCACGGCACCCGCTTGAACCGACGACGGTTCAGGATGTGGATGATGATCGGCACCGCCGCCAACGGCAACGCCCACAGCAGCAGGGGATTGAGGAAGGCCAATCCGATCATGCGTTGCCTTCCATCATCGAGCTTGCCGTAATCATGTCGGGTCGCATCACCGTTGGTAGATGGGAGCGAAGGCGTAGGGGAGCTGCAGGATCGTCAGCGCGATCGCGGTGCCATAAGCGGTGCCGACTCCATCCCCCTGCCAACTACCGTCCCTGCTCTGCTGCTTCAGCAGCCAACGTGACATCTTCCGGTAGTAGTCCTTCCAATCGTCGCCACCGCGCTGGTAGAGCGCCTGGCTCCAATAGAGATGCGTGTAGTAGTGGTGGCCGGTGTTGTCGACCGACGGCCTGATGTGCTTCTTGCAGTATTGCACGGCCTTGTCGACGAACGGCTGATCGTCGTAGACGCCGGCGTTGTAGAGCACCGCGACTCCGGCTGCGGTGATCGCCGGGCGACCACCACCGCCCGAACGCAAGCTGTAGCGGATGCTTCCGTCGCCGTTCTGGCATCGCTTGATGTAGCCGACGGCTTTGTCGATCACCCTCTTGTCGCAGACGATACCCGCCATCCGGCACGCGCGCAGCGCCTGGATCTGCGTAACCGTCACGCTGCCCTCGTCGCTGTTCGAATCGGGGGTGTAGATCCAGCCGCCGGCCGACGACTGCGCTTGCGCGATCAGCTTGACGGCCTTGTCGAGCGTGCGCTTCAACCGCTGCTGCTTGCGCACGTCCTCCTCCATGCCAAACACCGACGCCAAGTAGAGCGTCGCGAAGCCGTGGCCGTACATGCTGCGCCCCTCTTCGGCGGGCACCGAGATCACGCCGGTGTCCGGGTCGGCGTTCTTGAGCAGGAAGTCGACGGACCGGCGGACCTCGTTCCAGTAGCGACCGCGGGTCGGCGTCGAACCGCTGGCGATGAACGCCATGCCGGCGAGGCCGGTCATCGCAGCCGGATAGCTGCCGTAGCCGCCCGAGTTGCGCCACGAACCGTCGTTGGCCTGATTGCGCGACAGCCACTCGAGCCCGCGCTGGATCGCCGCATGGATCTCCTTGGTGACACCCGGTGGGTAGACAGCCTCTTGCGCAGAGACGCAGGCCATGGTCACGAGTGCAGCGAACGTGACTGGGAACAGCTTCATCCGCGACCTTCCATGTAGTCGTAGAGCCTCTCCTGCTCGATGGCGTGCGCGCGCATGTCGCCCGCAGCCTTGCACAGCTCGATGCGCGCAAGGTGCCAGTTCAGGCGAACGGTCCGTTCGGTCATCTGGGGCAGCACTTCGTCCATCGCCGCCAGTGCCGCGGCCAGATCCCCACTGCGAGCGTGGGCGAATGCGCGAACGCGCACCAACGTGAGCAGACGGTTGCCGGCCTGCTCACGCTGCATGGCATCGTGGCTGCTGACGCGGATGGTGTTGGCCAGCACCAGCTCGGCGCTGCGGGCATCGCCGCTGCGCTCGAGGTATTCCGCCTTGCGCATCGGTTCCTCGGTGACCGTCGCCAGCTCGCCGAGCGCCGCTCGCGTGCTGAACAACTCGACGCCGCCTTGGAAACCGACGGCCAACCACGGGCCGTGCGAGACGACGTTGCAACTGCCCTGCAGGGGCTCGCGGCCTTCGCCAAACGCCGGCAACCGGATGCGCCGCATCGGACGTTCCTTGTGGGCATCGAACACCAACAATTCGCGTTGGTTGGGCAGGATCACGGCATCGCCGACGACCGTGCCGCGGCCGCGGCCGGAGTGCTTCGGACCCGACCAGCTCGGCAGCTCCTGCTGCCAGCGCACCAGTCCGCCGTCGAGTTCGATGCATACCAGGTGACTCGCAGAAGTCGCGAACAGCAGCTCGTCGGTCGCCCCGACGATGCCGGTCAGCTTGCCGTAGGGCGCATAGCGGGTGTTGCCATCGAGCGTCCACACCGGCGTTCCGCTGGCGGCATCGAGCGCCAGCAACACCTCGCCGTCGACCGGCGCGAACACCAGCAGTCCCTCGTGCAGGATCAGGTCCGACGGCTCAAAGCTCTTCAGCGGCAACTGCGGGTAGAGGCTGTTGGTGCCGCGCATCATGCGGTTGCCCCACTTGTTTCTGCGCTTCTTCCGCACCTGCTTGTGCAGGTCGTCGAAGCGCTCGTAGCGCCGGATCCACCGCAGGTCGCCCGCGAATGCATCGACTGCCGCGATGCAACCGGCATTGGTTGCGACGAACGCCACGCCACCGAGCACCTGGACCTGGCAACCGGGCGCCTTGAAGAACTCCGAACCACCGGAGTGCAGCGGTGTGTGCCACAGCGGTCGGCCATCGCGGCGGTCGAGGCATTCGAGGGTGTAAGCCCCCCTGCGCAGCGACGGCAACAGCAGCCGTTCACCGAACACGGTCGGCGCCGCCAGGAAGATCACGTTGCGCAGGCCGTCCTCGCCGTCCAGCCAATCGCTCGACGCCCACACGCGCTGCAACGTCGACCGGTCGTAGGCGATCAGCTTGCTGGCTTTCAGCGCCTCCTTCGACGACGTCGTGTTGCTCTCGTGGCCGATGACGATGTAGCGCCGACTCTCGTCCTCGATCGGGCGCAGCAGGGCGAAATCGCACGCGGCGATGCGCACCCGCGGGTGATTCTCCTTTGCCACCGGCGGTTCGATCTGGCCGTCGCCCTCGCGCAGCATCAGACCGCTCGCAGCATCGGCGAGGCGCAAGCGGTAGTGCTCGAGGAACACCGCGCGCGGCACGGTTTCCTCACCTTCGCGGCCACTGCTGATCGCCACCCAGGTGGCCGGGCCGTAGCGGTTGGCGTACGGCATCGCCGACACGCGGTTGCTGCTGTCGAACCAGACGCCGTTGCGCCTCTTGCTCGGCTTCGGATCCTTGTACGGCTCCGGGTTCAAGAACCGGTACTGCCACAGCGGCACCAGCTCGTCATCCGACTCGGACAACCACGACGATCCGCGAGCCCGGTCCGGGCGGTCGGCGATCTCCACCACGTCGCGCGCAAACAGCTTGCTCTCGGGCAGGTCCTTGATCGATTCGAGCTGGCCCAGAATGCGCAGGGACTGTTCGGGATAGGAGTCGGCGAGCGCCCGCACGGCAGAGTGGGCGGCTTCCGCCTCTCCGGCCAAGCGCAAGCACAGCGCGATCTTGAAACGGCACCAGACGGGCGAGATGCCGAGCTTGCGGCGGTTCTGCGCCGGATAGACCTCGA
>DRKG01000524.1 GCA_011051855.1 bacterium
ACGTACTCGGTGGCAATGCGCATACTCGATCAGCGACAGCAGGCTGTCGTGAGCAAGATCCTCTGCTTCGTCGGTCTGCACCAGGCGCTTGGCGAGCTGGATGGCGCTGGCGCGCAGTCCGACGTAGAGCTGGTCCTGTCGCTCGTGTCCGTGGGCAAGGAACGGGTCCATTTCCCTCTCACTGGATGACGGATCCGGATCGGATCCTGCTCTCCAAGCGCCAGCTTGTCAAGGGGATGCGGTCGCCATGCTGGGCGAACGGGTTCCTTGGCTCTCCTTTCCCGGCACAAAAAAACCCAGGTCGATTCCCCACCCTCGACGACATACCAAGCGTGGCAAGGAACAGCAGTCTTATCTTGTTGGTGTTGGCCGGTCCGGCGCTGCTGGCGTTGGGCTTGCTGTGCTTCTATGTGATGCGCCAGGACCCGCAGCCGACGGGGGAGCGGTTGCGAACGTCGAGATCGCCTTGGTCCGATTCGCGTGAGGTTCCGCAAGCGGCCACGGCGCAGTTGCCCCGCGAAGGAGGCGAGTCTTCGCCAACCGAGCAGAGTGCGACTGCGGGCAGAGTGGACCGTATCGAGGACGGAGGAAGATGGATCGAGGTGGACGATCTGCGCTCCAGGGACTCCGAACGCATGCGGTTCGTCAATGGCGTGTTCGACCTTGTCGGCAAGCCGCAGATCCCGGCGACCGCTCGCATCCGCAGCCGCGACCTCGAAGTGTTCCGCGAGGTCGTCGATGAAGCCAACAAGGCGGTCGACGAAGCCACCGAGCGCTGGCGCAACGTGGGGATCGACCGTCGCGAGCAGCTCGTCGATGAGCTGTACAGCAGAATCCGAGCGGGCGACACGGATCTGCCCTTCGAGAGCGAAGCCAATCCGATGCGTCGGCGGCATCCCTACGAGATGATCTCCAAGGTCCTGTACGAGGGGCAGTCCTACGTCGTGCGCGTCACGGTCGAAGACGAACCGCGACTGTTGGCGGCTGGCGAGGCGATCGACCGTAGTTCGCAGCGAAGAGTGTTCGAGTTCGACACGGTGGTCCGCTCGTTGTTCCAATGAGACCGTGACAGTGGGACCGTGACAGTCAGGCCGTGACAGGGGTGGAGAGCCGGACACCGGATCCGTCGTCGACGGATGGTGCGTGCGCATGCACCCCGCGACTCAGCCCTTCATCTGCTTGAGTTTGGCGATTGCGCCGAGCACGTTCTTGCTGGCGCTCTTGCGCGTGCCGGTCGCGTAGCCGCTCGCGGGCGCGTCGTCGCCGCCTGTCGGTGCCGCCGCTGTCGCCGCAGGTTGGCTGGCGGCTGGGGTGGGTGCGGCCGGCGCAGCGGCCGGTGACGGGGAGGCGCTCGGGCCGGCGGCTCGCGCGCCGCCCTTGACGGCGGCCTGGATGTGGGCGACGGCGGTCGCGAGGCCGGAGACCTCGCGCTGGATTTCGCGCACCGAGGGTTCGAGCCCGGAGAGGTCGCCGTCGCGCAGTTGTGACAGGCCTTCCTGCAACCCGCGGGTGGCGTCGTCGAGGCGCTGTTGCAGTCCGTCGGCCGCGGCGCGCACGGCATCGCCGCGCTGCAGCGCCTGCAGCTCGGTGCGCAATTCGCCGGTGGCATCTTCGAGTCGAACGAGGCTCTTGCGCACTTCGCTGTCCTCGAGTCGCTGCGAGATGGCCGCCAGCGCGACGCCGATCTTCTCGACCTGTTGCGGTAGGTCGCCGAGATCGGTGTTGCCGGTGCTGGCGCGGATCGACTTCGCGAGGTCGGCGAACGCTCGCTGTGTGGCTTCGCTGTCCTGGTCGAGGCGCGACTTGAGTTGGGCGAGGTTGCTGGCCGCTTCGGTGCCCTGACCGGCGATCTCCATCAGCGGCTTGCCATACATCTTGATGGCCTTGGTCAGGTTGTTGATCTTCTGGTCCTGCCGCTGCAGCGACAGCAGTGCGTGCTGGAGCTCTTCGCCGGCCGCTGGCTGCGCCGAGCCGCTGCGCTGGTGTTCGAGCAGTTCGGCGAGTGTGTCGCGCAGCTCGGCGTCGGCTTCGTCGCGGCGCTGCTCCCTTTCCTCGAATCGCTGCTGCATGCGGCCGACGCGCCGTTGGCTGCAGCCGAGTGCTAGCATGCACACGCCGATCACCGCGATCCCCTGCGGTTCGAAGCCGTAGGTCGCGATCGCGGTGGCCGCACTGGGCAGGAATGCCGTGGCGATGCCGGCGGCAGTGACCACGAGGCCCACGGTGATCGCAAGTGCCCCCCCGGCGGGAGTCTGTTCGGTCGCGCCGTGCTGGGCGCTGCGGCGGATGCGCGGGGCGATCGCCGTTTCGCACTCGGCGGCTTCGGTCAGTTCGTGCTCGTCTTCGTCGGCGGTGACATCCGCGAACTCGCCGTCGTCGAGCTCCTCATCCGGGAACTCCTCGAACTCCTCATCCGCCTCGTCGCCGTACGACTCCTCGAACGGCTCGCGTGCGTCGGCGTCATCGGCGTCGAAGAATCCGGGGAGCTCGTCGCCGGCGTGCGGGTTGCTGGATCTGTTCATCTGGGTCGGCCCGTAACGGTCTTACCCTTGATCGGCAGGCGACGTGGTCGGGATCAAGCAGGTGTGTTGCAAACTGCGTCACGGTCCCGGAAAACCACGTGCCACGGATGGCTCGGAAACTCAAAGGCATCGCTGCGGCGCCCGGAATCGCGATCGCACCGGTCGTGCACTTCCACACGACGTTGGATCAGATCCCGACGTGGAAGGTCGCGCCCGCCGAGGTCGAAGCCGAGAAACGCCGGCTCACGGGCGCGATCGAGATCGTCACCCAGAGCTTGGTCGATCTGCAGAAGGAGCTCGCCGGCGCGATCGGCAAGCACGACGTGCGGATCTACGACGCCCAGCTCGCGATCTTGCACGACAAGTCGTTCCGCGCCGACGTCGAGAACGAGATCGAGCAGCACGGCGTCAACCTCGAGGTGGCGCTACAGCGGGTGGTCTGGCGCTACGAAGAGGTATTCGCGGCGATGGACAACGCCGCGATGCGCGAGCGCGCGGCCGACCTGCGCGACATCGGGCGGCAGTTGGTGGGCGCACTGGTGGCGAGCGGCCGGCAGAAGTTCACCGCCGACGGCGCCGACTACCTGTTCGTCGCCGACGAGTTCCTGCCCAGCGACGCCGGCATCCTCGACCGCGAGCACATCCAGGGCATCATCACCGCCCACGGTGGCAAGTACTCGCACGGCGCGATCCTCGCCCGTTCGCTCGGCATCCCGGCGATCGTCGGCGTCGACCGGGTGCTGCAGGAGTCCAGCAACGGGGCGCTCGCGATCCTCGATGGCGACGCCGGCATGGTGCTGTTGGATCCGACGGCCGACGAACGCGCCGACTACGAGCGCCGCCTGACGGAGCAGCGCTCGATCGACCGGCGCATCGCCGAGCTGCGCTTCCAGCCATCGGTCACACCGGACGGCTCTGCGGTGCGCCTGATGACCAACGTCGAGGGCGTGCAGGATCTCGAGTCGCTCGAGATCGACACGATGGCGGGCATCGGGTTGTTCCGCACCGAGTTCGCGTTCATGGAGCGTCGCCAGTTTCCGACCGAAGACGAGCAGGTGACGATGTACGCCCGCGCCGTCGCCAGCGCCAGCGGCAAGCCGGTGACGTTCCGCACGCTCGACGTCGGCGGCGACAAGCCGCTGCGCTACTTCACGATCCCCGAGGAACGCAACCCGGTGCTAGGTTGGCGCGGCATCCGGCTGTGCCTCGATTTCGCCGACATCCTCTACACGCAGTTGCGCGCGATCCTGCGCGCGAGCGCCGAAGGTCGTGCCCGCATCCTGCTGCCGATGATCACCACGCGTTCGGAAGTGGTGCGGTGCCGCGAAGTGCTGGACGAGCTCACCACCGACCTGCGGGCGAACGGCGTGCCCTACGACGCGCGCATCGAACTCGGCGTCATGGTCGAGGTGCCGGTGCTGGTTTCGGTGCTGCCCGAAGTGCTGTCGGTGGTCGACTTCGTGTCGGTCGGCACCAACGACTTGGTGCAGTACCTGCTGGCCGTCGACCGCGACAATCCCCAGGTCGCGAAGATGTACGACCCGTTCCACCCCGGTGTGTTGCGGGTGCTGGCGCAGATCGCGGACGCGACGCGCGCGGCGGACAAGGGGGCGTCGATCTGCGGCGAGATCGCCGGGGACCATTGCTTCACGCCGTTCTTGGTCGGTCTCGGCTTCCGCGAACTGTCGATGGCGCCGGTGTTCTTGCCGCGTGTGAAGCTGATGCTGCGCAGCTTTACCGTCGACGAGTGTCGCGACCTGGTGCGTCGTGCGCTGGCGATGCATTCGACCGCCGACGTGCGCCGACTGGTGCAGGACGAGGTGATGCCGCGCTGGCATGCCCAGCTCAGCGGTGCCGAGGGGGGCACTTCGTGAGTCAGCGGCGGCTGCGGCGCGGCAACTGGTCGGTGCAGGAATTGGAGCGTTTGCGCCAGTTGCTGCCGCAGCGCGGCGTCGAGCAGACGGCGGCGCTGCTGCGGCGCACGCCTCAGAGCGTGCAGCGCAAGGCCCTCGACATCCTGCGCATGCCGCGGCGGCACGGCGCCTGGACGGACAGCGACGATTGGCAACTGCGGCTTGCGTGGGGGGCGCTCGAGCCGCCGTTGCTCGCGCCGTTGCTCGGGCGCCCGACCGCCGAGGTGCGGGCGCGCGCCGCCGAACTGCGCCGCAACGTGCGCACCGGCCCCTGGACACGCGCCGAGCTGCGCCTGCTGAAGAAACTCTACGGCACCCGGCTCGATGCCGACCTGGAGGTGTGTTTGCAGCGGTCGCGCGCCGAGATCGCCGCCGCTGCCACGCGTTTGTGCCTGGCGAAGGACAAGCGCTTTCGGGCGGCGCAGGAGCGGGGCGAACGCGCCGCGGCCCCGAGGCGCGCGGTGATGCCGCGCTGGTCGGCGGGCGAGGTCGAGCGCCTGCGCGAACTCTATCCGCACCACGACAACCTGACCGTCGCGCGCGCCCTCGGCCGGTCGGTGACCAGTGTCGCCAACAAAGCCCACCAGCTCGGCATCAAGAAGAGCGCGGCGTTGCTCGCGGACATCGGGCGGTCGAACATTTCCTGCCGCTATGCGGCCGGCCCGGAGCCCGCCGAGGAGCGGCCAACCCCGGACGTCGGGCGCGGACGGACCGCTGCCGAGGGCGGTTGAGGCGTCCGGCGTCTCGCCGCGCCGCATTTCTCCCCGCGTGCTCAACTCGCCTGCGGCCTCGTGCCGATCTACCCGGAGCAGAGCCATCCGGGCGATGCGCACACCGAGGTACGCCATGGAAATCGTTGGTAAGAAGAGCCAGGGGCTGTCCGTCACCGCGCTGAAGGACGACAAGACCGTCATCATCTCGTTCAACGACCGCAGTCTGAACTTCTACGTCACGGACTCGCTGAAGGAGTCGCTGAAGGACACGATCAACG
>DRKG01000525.1 GCA_011051855.1 bacterium
CCCCGAAGTCCCGCCTGCTGGCCGTCGATTTCGGCGGCGCGCGCACCGGCCTCGCCGCGACCGACTGGACCGGCACGATCGCCGTGCCGCTGCCGCGCATCGACAGCCGCGACCCGGCCGAAGTCGTCCGCCAGGTGCTCGCGGTGGCGGCCGAGCGCGACACCGAAGGCCTCGTCGTGGGCGTCCCCCTGGCCCTCGACGGCGGCGTCGGCGAACGTGCGCAGCGCACGCTCGAGTTCGTCGCCGCGCTGCGGGCCGCCACCGACCTCGACGTCGCGACCATCGACGAGAGCCACACCACCGACGAGGCCCACGAACGGCTCAAGGCGTTCGGCATGAAGGCCAAGCGACGCAAGGACTTCGCCGACAGCGTGGCGGCGCTGGTGATCCTCGAACGCTACCGCCAGCAGTTGCGGCCGCGGGCTTGAGCCCTGCCGGGAATAGATGCCTGGTCCCCGTAAGCCGGGTTCTGGTGCCGCCCGTGGGCGGTGACGGCCATTTCTCTAGGACCGCCCTCGCGGACGGCCGCCAACGACCTACCCGAGGATCTGGCGCGGGCCGCGCGATCCTCCTATTCGGTCTTCCTCCGGGTGGGGTTTGCCGAGCCACCCCGCTCGCGCGGGGCGCGGTGGGCTCTTACCCCACCGTTTCACCCTTGCCGTCGCCCCTTGGGGCCGTCCGGCGGTCTGTTCTCTGTGGCACTTTCCCTGTTCTTGCGAACGGTGGGCGTTACCCACCACCCTGCCCTGTGGAGCCCGGACTTTCCTCCCGCGGCAGGTGCCGCCGGCGGCCGTCCAGGGACCAGGCGCAGCCACCGTAGCGCTCGATGAACTCGACCGCAAACCATGCACTGGCAACCATCCGCGGATTCCGCCCGAAAACCGGCGACGACTGCTTGCCGATGGAGCAGATCGAGCTAGCTTGGAACAGGTCTCGCCGGAGCAGCCCCACGGGCCCTTGCTCCACCTCGTCCTGACATCTGAGTTCTGCAACTTTGAGGTCGCAAAGTGCGACTCGCCACTCCACTCGCCGCCATCGTGATCGCCTTCGCCACCCTACCGGCGAGGGCACAGTCTGCACTCGAGGCCGGCAAGCTTGCCGAGCCTGCCACGCCGGTGCTCGACGCTTCGGATGTCGACGCGTCCGGATCGGACCGCGAGCCGGATCGAAGTGAACCAGGACTCGGTCGACCAGAGCTCGGCAATCCGCCGCAGCCCCCCCTCACCGACGGCTCGCAGCCGGTGCCGGAACCGAGCACTCTGCTGCTGGTCGGCAGCGGCTTGGTCGGAGTCGCGCTGTCGACGCGCTGGCGCCGACGCCGCACGCGGGTCGTCAGCGACTGATCCCGGCCGTCAGCCGAATCGAGGCTCGCGCGCCCCGATGCGCCGAGCTTTGTGGGCGATGGCAGACACCAGACGGCGCCGATCGCTGCGGCCCAGATCGGGCGCCCACTGCCGCAGGAACCGCAGCGCGAGGCGGCCCGGGACCGGCACCGGCGACGAAGCCAGCAGGGACGCCAGGTCCTTGACCAACCAGCGCCGGCGGCGCCAGCGGGGCCGGAACACCCGTTCGACGTCGATCATCGCGACCGCGCCACTGGTGCGGGGATCCACGGCAAACAGGTGGGCCAGGTTGCAGTCGCGGTGCACGAGTCCCGCGCGGTGCAGGCGCCCGAGCGTCGGGGCGACCCGGTCGCAGACGAACGCGAACCAGGTTTCGAGCCAGCCTTCGCGCGCGGCATCCAGCGCCCAGGCATCCAGCGACCGGCCGGCCAAAGCGCTCGTCACCACCATCGCCGTACCACCGGCGGCAAGCCACGCGACCGGCGCCGGCACCTCCACCCCGACCATCGGCAGCAGGTGCAGCCAGCGCCACTCGGCGGCGGCGCGGCGGCGGCCCCCGCGGCCGGTGTGGCGCTTGGCGTAGAGCATCGTGTCCCCGCTGGCCGCCATCACCGTGCACCGCGACGGCACGCAGCGCACCGTCCAGCCGCACCGCCCGTACCAAAGCCCGCGCACGACCTCGGCATGTTCGCCCGCAACAATCGACAGTTCTCCGCTTTCTGGACGCGCAGGCTTGTTGCTGGCGTGCTTCACTACCCTTACGTTCCTCGGCCTCGCAACGCCACGCAAGCGCCCTCTCCCGGCATGAACCAGCAAGTCGCCAGCGAAGACAATCCCTATGCAGCGATGCAGGCCCGGCTCGACCTGGCCTCGGCGCGCCTCGGTCTGGAACCCAACCTCATCGCCATCCTGCGCACGTGTGAGCGCGAGATCACGATCAGCATGCCGGTCGTCATGGACGACGGCTCGGTGCAGGTGTTCGAAGGCTTCCGGGTGCAACACTCGACGGCACGCGGGCCCGCCAAGGGCGGCATCCGTTTCGCCATGAACGTCAACCGCGACGAGGTGCGCGCGCTGGCCGCGTGGATGACCTGGAAGTGCGCGGTCGTCAACGTGCCCTTCGGCGGCGGTAAGGGCGGTGTCGTCTGCGACCCGTTCAAGATGTCCAAGGGCGAACTCGAACGCGTCACGCGCCGCTACGTCACCGGCATCCTCGACATGCTCGGTCCCGACCGCGACGTGCCCGCACCGGACATGGGCACCGACGGTCAGGTGATGGCGTGGTTCATGGACACCTACTCGATGCACCGCCGCAGCTACCTGCCGGCGTCGGTGACCGGCAAGCCGATCGATCTGGGTGGTTCGCTCGGGCGCGTCGAGGCCACCGGCCGCGGCGTGATGCTCTGCGCACGCGAGGCGCTCAAGCACCTCGGCATGAACCCGAACGAGTGCACCGCCGCGATCCAGGGCGCTGGCAACGTCGGCCTGATCTCGGCCCTGCAACTGGCGCGCATCGGCGTCAAGGTGGTCGCGATCAGCGACGTGCACGGCGGCCTCTACAACAAGGACGGCCTCGACCTCGCCGGCCTCCGCAAGCACCTGAAGGTGCAGCGCAAGCTCGATGGCTTCCAGGACGGCGACCGCATCAGCAACAACGAGCTGCTCGAACTGCCGGTCGACATCCTGGTGCCGGCGGCGACCGAGAACGTGATCACCAGCCGCAACGCCGAGCGCATCCAGGCGCGCATCATCGTCGAAGGCGCCAACGGCCCGGTGACCGCCAACGCCGACAAGATCCTCGACGACAAGGGCACCTTCGTCGTGCCCGACATCCTCGCCAACGCGGGCGGCGTGACGGTCAGCTACTTCGAGTGGGTGCAGGACCGGATGTCGTTCTTCTGGACCCAGAAGGAGGTCGAGGAACGCATGGAGCACATCATGGTCGACTCGTTCGCCGCGACCGTCGACATGGCGCAGCGCTTCAAGGAATCGAACCGCATCGCCGCCTACATGCTCGGCGTCGACCGCGTGGCCGAGACCACCAGGATGCGCGGCATCTACGCCTGACGGTTGCGTACCGAACCCGGTACAAAAAACAACCTATGCCCGCTCCGGTGATGCGCCCGCGTAGCGCACCCGGCATGGAAGGCGCCTGCCGACGACCGCGCATTGGAAGATGGCCCGGGGCGGCTGTTGCACCTGATTCGGCACGGACCGGACCGGAGTTGTTCTTTGTACCGGGTTCGGTACGCCCCCCTTCGTGCTTCGAAGGGGTTAGTCGCGATCGGGGCGGTGTTGGCGCTGGCGCTTGAGGTCGCCGCGGCGTTTCTTCGCGTCGAGCCGCCGCCGTTGTGATCCCCTGGTCGGTTTGGTGCGAACGCGGCGCTTGCGCCGAACCAACGCCCGCGCGATCCAGTCGGCCATGCGTTCCTGCGCGGCCCGGTAGTTCTGGAACTGGCTCTTGTGTTCGCTGCAGATCGCGACGAGCCGCCCGGCAGCATCGAGCCGCGACGCGAGTGTCTGCCGGATGCGCGCCACGTCACCGTCGCCGAGCACCGCGCGGGCGCACTCGAGATCGAGTCGGAGATCGACCTTGCTCTCGGTCTTGTTGACGTGCTGGCCGCCGGCCCCGCCGCTGCGCGCGAACGACACCGCAAAGCACTCCTTGGGCAGCACGCGGCCGTCCGGCAGCACGAGATCAGAGCGCGACACGCTCCACCCACGCATGCGCCGGTTGTTGCCGTTGGTGCCAGCCGTGCGCGAGCCAGGCAGCGCCGAGGGCCGCGTCACGCGGCGTGAGCACACGCGCTTCCAACCGGCAACCGAGAGCGGCCTGCAGCAGGCGCACGAGTCCCTCGCGAACCACGTCGCTGCCGCTGAGCACACCGCCGCCGAGCGCGACGCGCATGCCGTCCGTCGCCGGCCGGCCGACCGATCGCAGCGCGGCTTCGCCCAGCTCGACCAGTTGCCGCATGCCGTGCACCAGCACGTCGTGCGCGACCGCGTCGTCGGCGGCGAACTCGCGCAGCACCACCGGCAGCCGCGCGGCGACCTCGCGCGGGGGCAGCGATTGCGCCACCGCGCCGAGGCGCTCGGGCCCGGACGCCGCAAACGCAGCCGTCAACGCCGAGCGCAGAGAAGTATCGGGGCCGCGGCCGTCGACGGCCCGCACCACCGCGACGATCGCCCGCCGCACCAGGTCGTAACCGCTGCCTTCGTCCGAGAACATGAACCCGCGCCCGCCGACGCGGCGCAGCTCGCCGTGCGACCCGCGCGCGATCGCGAACGAGCCGGTGCCCGACCACAGCAAGAGGGCGGTCTCGTCGCGCAAGCCGGCGGCGGCCGCCGCCATCACGTCGCCGACGACCGCCACCGGGAAGTCGAACCCGAGTTCCGCCGGCAGGTCGCGGCAGAGCTGCGCGTCGGCGCCGGCGAGCGCCACCACACACGCCGTCGGCCGCTGTTCGGCCGCATCCCGCACCAACCGGCGAAGCCGTTCGGGAAGCTGCTCGCGGTCGACGGCCGGATGCACAGCGGGCGCATCGCCGCCGGGATGTGCAGAGGCCGGCCACCATTCGAAGCGCGCCTTACTGCCGCCGATGTCGAGCCCGAGGAACGCCACGCACCCGAAGTTCGCGCGCCGCGCCTCCCGCGTCAATGCGGAACCGCTCAGGCGAGCCAGCGCCGCACCGCGGCGAGCACGGCCTCGGGCTCGATCAACGCCTGGCAGTGCGGCTGGCGGTCGCAGCGCGGCAGGTAGCAGCACAGACACTCGAGATCCGGCGGCACGATCTTCTCTCCTCGGCCGTAGAGTTCGATCTCGGCCGCCGAAGTCGGACCGAACAGCACGACCGCGCGCTTCTTGCGGGCCGCGGCGACGTGCACTGCGAGCGAATCGCCGGTGACGACGACGCGGCAATGGTCGACCAACGCGGCGAAGCGGCTGAACGAGTTGTGGTTGCCGCCGTCGAACACCGGCAGCCCGTGGGCCGACGCAAGCAGGTCCTGGTGGCGCTGCTCCTCCTCGGGACCACCGAGCAACAGCACCGCGAGGCCCGCCTCGTGCGCCAAGTGCACGAACGAACGCTGGTGCGCGAGCGTCCACTGCTTGTAGAGCCAGCGGCCACCGGCGCCGGTGTTGAGGCCGACCAGTGGCCGACCGTC
>DRKG01000526.1 GCA_011051855.1 bacterium
AACTCGATGACGTCGACGCGCTCGAACGGGCCACGGCCGGTTTCGCCCGAAGCGATCGTCAACGGCGCGTGTTGTTCGCGGCGGCGCTCGACGACCACGATGCCACCCGTCTGACCTGGCGCATGATCGCGCTGTTGCAGGCTCTGGCCCGTCACGATGTCGTCGACGGCACCCGCTTCGTCGCGCTGACCGCGCACGCGCTCGCGGTTGCCGGTGAACCGCTGCGCCACCCGGGACCGGCGGCGCTCGCCGGCCTGCTGCGGGTCGTGCCCCGCGAGTTCCAGCAGGTGCGTGCGGTAGCGGTCGATGTCGATGAGGCCGCCATGGCCGAGCCTGCGGTGCTTGCCGCCAGGCTGCGCCGGGAAACGGAGGCTTCCGGCGGCGAACTCGGTATCGCCGTGCGCGGTGGGTTGCGCCACACACAGGAACTGGCGCCGATCGACGCCGGCGAGGCATCGCCTCCGGCTTGGCCGCGTGGCTCGACTTGGTGGATCTCGGGCGGTCTGGGCGGCATCGGCTTGCGGCTCGCGGAGCACCTGGCGCGCACGTGTGCCGCGCGGCTCGTGTTGTTGTCGCGACGGGGTTTGCCGCCGCGTGACCTGTGGGCGGACTGGGCTGCGCTGCGCACCGGTGATCGGGTTGCGCAGTTGATCGCTCGTGTGCGCGCGCTGGAGGAGCTCGGCGCCGAGGTCGAGGTGGTTGCAGCGGATGTCGCCGATCGCGAATCGATGGCCAACTGCGTGCAGATCGCGACGACCCGCTTCGGCTCGCCGTTCGGCATCGTGCACGCTGCCGGCGTGCTCGATGACGGGCCGTTGTTGACGCGCACCCGCGAACGCACCGAAGCCATGCTGCGACCGAAGATCGAGGGTGCGATGGTGCTCGACGAATGCACCGCTCGCTTCGAACCGCAGCGCTTCGTCGTGTTCGGTTCGACCAGTGGCCTCGCCGGCATTCCCGGCCAGTGTGACTACGCGGCCGCCAACGCCGCGCTCGATGCGTTCGCGCATTGGCGCGATGCGAGTCGTCCGGGGCGCACGGTCGCGATCGACTGGGGCATCTGGCAGGACGCGGGCATGCTGGTGCAGGACGAGCAACTCTCGATGCCGGCTCCGACGTGGCTCGGAGAGCGGTGCGAACGCGGCGGCGCGGTCGAGTTCCTCGCGATGTGGTCGCCGGCGACGCACTGGATGATCGGCGAGCACCGGGTGCGCGACGGCGACTGTGTGATGCCGGGCACCGGTCACGTCGAGCTGATGGTGGCGGCGGTGCAGGCGGTCGCCGAAGCCGCGCAAGTCACCTTGGAGGGAGTCGAGTTTCGCACTCCGCTCGCGTTCCCGGGTGACGCGCCGCGCGCGGTCGTGGTGCAGGTGCGCGCGCGATCGGGCGGCTATCAGGTCGTGGTGGCGAGTGCCGCCAGCGAACGGCACGAGGAGCACGAGCGCAGCACGCACGCGCAGGCGTTCGCGCGAGTCGGTGCCGCCGGCGATGCCGTGCTCGATGTGCCGACGCTGCGTGCCGCCGCACCGACGGAGTGTGAGCCCGAGAGCGACCAGGCACGCCACGTGGCGTTCGGTCCGCGGTGGCGCTGCATCGAGCGCGTTGCGGTCGGCGACGGCCATGTGTTCGCCGAGCTGCACCTGCCCGAACCGTTCGCTGCCGACCTCGACGAGCACAAGAGCCATGCCGCCTTGCTCGACATGGCGTTCGGTTGCGGCATCCGGCTCTTGTCCGCAGGCCACGACGACGCCCTGTTCGTGCCGGTCGGCTGTGAGCGCATCGTCGTGCACGGCCGGCTGCCAGCGCGGTTGGTCAGTTCGGTGCGGTTGCGCGACAACGATGCGCACGCGCGCTTGGGAACGCTCGACGTGACCCTGGCGACCCCGGGCGGCGTGGTGGTGGCCGAGTTGCTCGGCCTGTCGCTGTATGGCGTGCGCGGCAACTTCGGCGGGGCCACCGCGAGCGCGGAAGCTCCCGCCAAGGTGGCTGTGGGTTCGCCGACGCCGACGCAGGAGCCGAAGGCGCCGACGCCGCGCATCGCCGCGATCCTGGCCCGCGGCATCACTGCTCCCGAAGGCATGGCCGGGTTCGAGCGTGCTCTCGCAACCGGTTTGCCGCGAGTCGTGGTGTCGTCGCTCGATGTCGCCCGGACGGCGGATTGGCTGGCACTGCCGCCCGCAGCACCGCGCCCGGTGCGCATCGAAGCCGGTGACGAACGAGCCGACACGGCCGCGGAGGCACCGCGCGACGACACCGAACGGGCGTTGGCGACCGCGTTCTCCGAGTTGCTCGGCGTCGACGCCCCGGGCATCGACGACGACTTCTTCGAACTGGGGGGACATTCGCTGCTGGCCGTGCGGCTGTTCGCGCGGATCCACAAGGACTTCGGCCTCGACCTGGAGCTCGCGACCCTGCTGTCGGCCGGCACCGTGCGCAAGCTCGCGGCGCTGGTGCGCGAGGAGCTGTCGCTACCCGAACCCGGCGATGCGCCGGCGCGCTCGGTCAGCGCACACAAGGGGCAGCACGTCGTGCCGATCCAGACCGACGGCAGCCGCCCGAACCTGTTCCTGGTGCACGGGGCCGGCGGCAACGTGCTCGGCTTCCGTGATCTGGCGCACTACTTCGGCAAGGACCAGCCGGTCTTCGGCTTGCAGGCGCGAGGCGTCGACGGCAAGCAGCCGCCGCACACGACGATCGCCGAAATGGCGCAGGCCTACCTTGCCGAAGTTCGCGAGGTGCAGCCACACGGGCCGTACTTCCTCGGTGGCTACAGCGGTGGCGGCGTGGTCGCCTACGAGATGGCGCAGCTCCTGCGCGCGGTCGGCGAGCCGGTCGGGTTCGTCGGCATGATCGATTCGTGGTGCCCGCAGATGCCGCGCCGCGGCCGGCTCGCGCGCGCGCTGTTGCACACCGGCCGCATGCTGAAGAAGGGGCCGATGTATCCGATCGAGATCCTGCGCATCAAGCTGCAGCGACGCAGCGCTGCGCGCGACACGGAGCGGGCTCGTCAGGAAGGCGGCACGCTGCCGCAGGACAAGCGCGGCTTCGAAGTGCAGTTTGCGTTCGAGAACGCCTTCGCACAGCACGTGGTCGAGCCGTATCCCGGTGATGTGTGGCTGTTCAAAGCCGAGGATCAACAGCACGGAACCCGCTACATCGTGGATGACAAGCTGGGCTGGGCGCCGTTCATCCAGGGCGAGCTGCACGTGCGGGCCTGTCCCGGCAACCACTTCACCATGTGCACCGAGCCGAACGTGCAGGTGCTGTGCCAGCACATGATGGCGGCCATGGATGCCGCGATCGCGAAGGTCACCCGGTAGGCGCGCCGCGCTGGATGCACTCGGCGAAGGTCGCGGCGTCGACGTTGGCGCCGCAGACGATCAACCCGATCCGCTGGCCGGCGAGGCGCTGGTGGAGCTGCAGCATCGCCGCGGTCGCCGCTGCGCCGGCGGGCTCGACGGCCAGCTTGGCGTCGGCGAACAGCAGCCACATCGCCGCCCGCAGCTCGTCGTCGTCGACCCTTACCAGCTCGTCGATGTGGTCGCGGCACAGCGCGAACGAATACGGCAGGGCCATCGGTGCGCCGAGGCTGTCGGCGATGGTGGCGACTCTGTCGATGCGCTGCGGGCAGCCGGCGGCGAAGCTCTGGTGCATCGAGTCGGCGCCGGTCGGTTCGACCCCGATCACCCGGCAGCGTGGCTGCAGTTGCTTGACCGCCGACGCGACGCCGGCGGCGAGGCCGCCGCCGCCGATCGGCACCAAGAGGGCATCGAGCTGACCGACCTGACGTAGGAACTCGAACGCGAGCATGCCGCCGCCGAGGGCCATGTGTTCGCCTTCGAACGGGTGCACGAACGTGCGCCCCTCGCTGCGTTCGATCTCCTCCACGCGGGCGAAGGCCGTTTGGATGTCGTCGACCAGTTCGACTTCGGCGTCGAGTGCGCGCGCCGCGGCGACTCGGGCGGGGTTGGCATTCGACGGCATGACTACCTTGGCGTGGCAACCGACCGCGCGCGCCGCCCAGGCGACCGCCATCGCGTGGTTGCCGGCGCTGACCGCTGTCACGCCGCGCGCCCGCGCATCGTCGGCGAGCGCCTGCATCGCCAGCAGCACGCCGCGCACCTTGAACGAGCCGGCATGCTGGAACAGTTCGAGCTTGAGCCAGATTCTCGCATCGCGCGGGCCGAGACTGGCGACCCGTTCGCCGAGCCATTGCCACGCTGGCGTCTCGCGCACGGCGCTGCCGAGGCGTCGCCGGGCCTCCTGGATCGATTGCAGCGAGGGGGGCTGGATCATGGATCGTCTCGGTTCGTCCCGGTGGTGGTGGTCGACGCAATCCCGGGAGCCGCTACCAGCGGTGGAACGCCGGGTGGCCTTCTTCGACGGCGACGAACAGGCCGTCACAGGTCGCACAGATGCGGTCTCCGGCGGTCAGCGTGGCGGTGATGCGTGCGCGGTTGCCGTCGAGCTCCGCGAGCTGGGCGCGCAGGTGGACCGGCCCGTCGGTCGGGGTCGGACGCCGCAGTTGGATCGAGTACTCGGCCGTGACCGTGCACGGCGGTGTGTCGGTGCCGCGCGCCCGCATCAGGTGGTAGGCGGCCGTCCAGTTGCTGTGGCAATCGAGCAGCGCGCCGATGATGCCGCCGTTCAGCACGCCGGGGAAAGCCTGGTGCATCGTCTGCGGCTGCCACGTACAGATGACGTCGTCGTCGGCGACGAAGCTCTTGATGCGAAGGCCGTCGCCGTTGGCGGGGCCGCACCCGAAGCAGGCGTTGTCGGGGGCGTAGCGATCCTGCAGGCTCTGCGTCATGGCCGCGATGATGGAAGGGCGCGGTCGGGAGTGCGAGCCCCTGTTGTGCATTCCTTCGATGCGCCAAGATGGCGCCATGACAGCCACTCGTCGTTCGTTCCTCGGTGCCGCCGCATCGGCAACCTCTGGGCTGATGCTCGGCGATCTAGCCGCTCCGGGTGCGGCCCGGCGGCGGCGCGATCCGCGTGCGAAGGCTCGGCTGATGGTGATCGGAGTCGGCGGGCGCGGCGCGGCCAACCTCAGCGGCGTCGGCGACCAGGACATCAAGGTGTTGTGCGACATCGACCGTCGTCGACTCGAGAAAGCCGCCGCGCGTTTTCCCGATGCGCACCTGACCAGCGACTACCGCGAGATCCTGACCGACGCCGCCAAGTGTGAGGGGCTCGACGGCGTAGTGATCAGCACGCCCGACCACACCCACTACCATCCGACGATGTTGGCGCTGCAGCAGCGGCTCGACGTCTATACCGAGAAGCCGTTGACGCAGACGGTCGCCCAGGCACGGCGGCTGCTGGTCGCGGCGCAGGCGAACGGTTGCGTCACCCAGATGGGCACGCAGATCCACGCCAACGAGAACTTCCGTCGGGTCGTCGAGGCGGTGCGCGCTGGCGCGATCGGGACCGTGCGCGAGGTGACCGTGTTCGTCAACGGCACCGATTGGTCGGCGACGGCGTTGCCGGCGAGCGCCGAGGTGCCGGAGCACGTCGATTGGAACCAGTGGCTCGGCCCTGCCGAGGAACGCCCGTTCTCGCCCGGCTACCACCCGGCGGGCTGGCGGCGCTACTGGGCGTTCGGTGGTGGCACCACTGCGGACATGGCTTGCCATTACACCGACCTCGCGTTCTGGGCGCTCGATCTCGACGCGGCCACGTCGCTGCAGGCCGATGGCCCCGAGCCGCATCCCGAGTGCGCGCCGAACGCGCTGCGTTGCGTCTACGAGTTCCCGCGGCGCGGCGATCGTGCCGCCCTGACGCTGCGTTGGCATGCCGGCCGGGATCGCCCGCAGCAGGAACTCGCGGCGCGCGGTCTCGACGACGACTGGCGCAACGGCGTGCTGTTCCTCGGCGACGACGGTTGGCTGATCGGCGACTACACCCGCATGC
>DRKG01000527.1 GCA_011051855.1 bacterium
GAACGCCGCGGTCGCGAGCTGCCGCAGGGTTTCGACCAGCCCCGCCGGCCCGTGGCGGCGGGTGTCGGCCGTGCGCCCCTGCCAGTGGGCGAGAAACCGCTCGAAGTCGGCCTTGCTGACCGGTTGCACCGCCCGTCGCAACCGTTCGACCATGGCGCGGCGCACGCGCGCGAGCAGGCGTCGATGCGCCCACAGCATGCGGCCGCGACAACGCGCGCGCATCGCGGTGCCCTCCGCTTCGAGCGCGCGCAGCGTTTCCGCATCCCGCTCGTCGACTTCGTCCGCCCACACCGGGATCACCGCTTCGAGCCGCCCGCGCCAGGCGGCCAAGGGCTCGCGTTCGGCTTCCGCCGCAAACCAGCGCCCGTCGGCGCGCTGCGCCCGTCCGTCGGCGTGGAGTTCGGCGAGCCACGGTTGCCAGGGCGGTTCGACTTCGTCCGGTTCGAGCCAACCCATCCAGCCGAGCGCTTCGTGCAGTTCGGCCGCACCGCGCGGCTCCGGCCAGCATTCGCGCCGGACCTGTTCGAGCGCGTCCGGGTCGAGTTCGCTGTCGGCCTCTTGCGCGCTGCGGCTCTTCGCGCCGCGCTGCTGCGCGATCACCGCCTGCGTGCGCCGTTCCTCCAGCGGCGCGTCGTCGAGGAACGCGTACGGCATCGCGTGCAGGATGCTGGCAGCGAGCGGCGACGGTTCGCTGCGGTCGCATTCGACCAGCCGGACCTTCCTGTTCTGGATGCGTTCGAGCAGCGCCTTCAGGCCGTCGAGATCCATCGCCTCGTGCAGGCAGTCGCAGACGGTTTGGCCGACCAGCGGGTGCTCGGTGGGCACCTCGATCGGCCCGGGCGGCAGCGTCTCCGGGCACGCCTGCGCCTGCGGGAAGGCGGCGGCGAGCGCATCGTCGGCGCGAAAGCGCAGCAGCGGCGCGGGCACGCGTCGACCGCCGCGGCTGCGCTCGACCAAGAGCGAACGCGTCACGTTCCAGCGCCAACGGGACTGGAACATCGGCGACGGCAGCATCGCCTGCGTCAGCACGTGCTCGACGGTGTTCGGCTTCAGGAAGTCCCACACGTCGGCGAGCGCGAAGCTGTGCATCGGGCCGAGCGAGATCAGCAGCGCCTCTTCGTTGGCCGCCGCCTGCAGTTCGTAGCCGAAGCCGACGCAGAAGCGCTTGCGCAGCGCCAGCCCGAATGCGCGGTTCAGCCGGCTGCCGAACGGCGCGTGCAGGATCAGTTGCTGGCCGCCGGTCTCGTCGAAGAAACGTTCGAGCACCAGGGTGTCGTGCGTCGGGATCGCGCCGAGCGCCTGTCGCCCTTCGGTCAGGTAGTCGACGACCTGCTCCGCCGCCGCGTCGTCGAGGCCGCAGTGTTCGCGCAGCCAGGTGCGGTCGGTGCCGTGGGTGCGCACGGTCGATACCGCCCGCGCGAGTTCCTCGGAACGCGATGGGCCCTCGGCGATCCAGAACGGCAGGCTCGGCGGCACGCCGTGGGCGTCGGCGACGCGCAGTTGCCCCGAGCCGATGCGCCGCACCTGCCAACTGGTGGTGCCGAGTTGGAACACGTCGCCGACCGACGACTCGATGGCGAAGTCTTCGTGCACCGTGCCGACCAGGGTGTCGTCATGGTCGAGCACGACCTGCCAGTCGGCGACGTCCGGGATCGCGCCGCCGCAGGTCACCGCCACGAGCCGGGCGCGCCGCGTGCTGCGCACCGTGCCGTGCACGGCGTCGCGATGCAGCAGCGCCGCGCGGCCGCCGGCGTGCATCGCCAGCACCGCGTCGAAGCGTTCGCGGGTGAGTTCGCGGAACGGCCACGCGGCGGTGACCAGGGCGAACAGTTCGTCTTCGTCGCACACCTGGTCGCAGCAGTGGGCGACGATCTGCTGCGCGAGGATGTCGAGCGGGGCGCTCGGTTGGTGGGTGTGGTCGAGTTCGCCCTGCTTCACCGCGAACATGAGGGCGGTGGCCGCCACCAACTCGTCGCGCGTCAGTGGGAACAGTCGGCCCTTCGGGGTCTTGCCGAGCGCGTGGCCGGCGCGGCCCGTGCGCTGCAGGAATGCCGCGATCGACGGCGTCGGGCCGATCTGGATCACGAGGTCGACGTCGCCGATGTCGATGCCGAGTTCGAGCGAACTGGTGGCGACCAGGGTGCGCAGCTCGCCGCGCTTCAACCGCTGTTCGGCGTCGAGGCGGCGCTGCTTCGCCAGCGAGCCGTGGTGGCTCTGCACGAGTTCCTTGCCGATGGCTTCGCCGAGGCGGGCGGCGACCCGTTCGGCCATCTTGCGGGTGTTGGTGAACACCAGCGTGGTGCGGTGTTCGACGATCTGCGCGCGCATGCGCTCGAACACCTCGCTCCAGATCTCGCCCGAGCAGATCGTGTCGAGCGGTGCGCCCGGCACCTCGACGGCGAGGTCGAGGGTGCGGCGGTGCCCGATGTCGACGATCGCGCAGCGGCGATGGGCGCCGACCAACAGGCCGGCGGTGGCTTCGATCGGCCGCTGCGTCGCCGACAGGCCGATGCGCTGCAGGTGGCCGCCGGCCGATGCGACCAGGTGCTGCAAGCGTTCGCAGGTCAACGCGAAGTGGCTGCCGCGTTTCGACGCCGCCAGCGCGTGGATCTCGTCGACGACCAACGTGCGCGCCGTCCGCAGCAGCGCGCGGCCGCGCACGCTGGTCAGCAGGATGTAGAGCGACTCCGGCGTGGTGACCAGGATGTGCGGCGGGCGCCTGGTCATGGCTGCGCGTTCGCTCGTCGGCGTGTCGCCGGTGCGCACCGCGACGCGCACGTCGGGCAAGGTGGCATCGAGCGCCCGCAACTCGGCCAGCGGTTGCTGCAGGTTCTTCTGCACGTCGTTGGCCAGGGCCTTGAGCGGCGAGACGTAGACCACCTGCAACTCGTCCGTGAGCCGGTCGCCCTGCTGCAGCAAGGCGTCGAGGGCGTGCAGGAACGCCGCCAGCGTCTTACCCGAGCCGGTCGGGGCCGCGATCAGCGTGTGCTCGCCCGCGGCGATGTGCGGCCAGCCTTCGGCCTGCGGCGGCGACGGCTCCGCGAAGCGGTCGCGGAACCAGGCGGCGACGGTCGGATGGAAGCGGTCGAGCACCGCGCCAGGATAGCCCGGATGGCAGTGGCGTCGGCAGTCTTCGGTTGCACCGCCGGCGCCCGTCTGCTTCCCTGCACCGCC
>DRKG01000528.1 GCA_011051855.1 bacterium
GCTGGCCAAGGACTGCCGGCTGCTCGGCCGGTTCAAGCTGGCTGGCATCCCACCGCTGCCGGCCGGCCTGCCGCGCATCAAGGTCACCTTCCTGGTCGACGCGGACGGTGTGCTGCGCGTGACCGCGCGCGAACAGCGCACCGGCGTCGAAGCGTCGATCCAGATCGTGCCGACGTTCGGCCTGACCCGCGAAGAAGTGCGGCGCATGATGCTCGATTCGATCGAAAACGCGCAACAAGACTACGTCGCCCGCGAGGCGATCGAGACCCGCGCCAAGGCCGAAGCGATGATCCGCGGCACCGAGAAGGCGCTGCAACTCGCCGAACTGCCGCCGGATCAGACCTTCGCGGTGCACAAGGCGGTGAAGGCCCTGAAGAGGCTGCTCGCCGACGAAGCCGAGACCGAGGCCCTCAAGCAGGGCTGCGACGAACTGACCAAGGTCACCGCGACGATCGCCGACGACGTGATCAGTGCCGCGGTGACCAAGGCACTGAAGGAGGAACAGGCGTGAGTGACGTGCGATTGCGCATCCAGGGAACCGACCGCGAACTGCGCCTCGCCATCGGCCAGACGATCCTCGATGCAGCCCTGGCGCAAGACGTCGACATCGACCACGCCTGCGGTGGCGTCTGTGCGTGCTCGACCTGCCACGTGAAGGTCAAGCAAGGCTTCGACTGCTTCTCCGCAGCCGACGACGACGAACTCGACCAACTGGACGAAGCGCGCGACGTCGGCCTGGATTCGCGCCTCGCCTGCCAGGCACGTCTGCTGCGCGCCCCCGACGGGCAGGCCATCGAGATCGCCATCCCCACCTGGAACGTCAACGCCGTGCGCGAAGGTTGAGCAGGACGGACTGTGCGGCTTCGCCCGCGCGGTGCGTGAACAGTTTTCCACCGACGGCAGGTCGTCCGGTGGTGCCGCGCGCAACTGCCGCGTGCATCCCGGCCGGGACACTCGCTAGCATGGCGACTACATGACCGCGACCAAGCCCGACCTCACCCCCGTCGCCAATACCATCCGCGGCCTCGCGATCGACGCCGTGCAGAAGGCCAACTCCGGCCACCCGGGCATGCCGATGGGCATGGCCGACGTTGCCGCGGTCTTGTGGACGGAGTTCCTGCGCTGGTCCCCCGAAGAACCCGAGTGGCCGGGTCGCGACCGCTTCGTGTTGTCCGGCGGCCACGGTTCGATGCTGCTCTACTCGCTGCTGCACCTGGCGGGATACCCGGTCTCGATCGACGACCTGCGTCAGTTCCGACAACTGCACAGCAAGACGCCCGGCCACCCCGAATACGGCGATACGGTCGGGGTCGAAACCACCACCGGTCCGCTCGGCCAGGGGTTCGCCAATGCCGTCGGCATGGCGATCGGGGCGAAGATGGTCGCTGCGCGTTGTGGCACGGAGTTGCTCGGCGCACGGGTGTTCGTCACCGCCGGCGACGGCGACCTGATGGAGGGCATCAGCTACGAAGCGGCGGCACTGGCCGGCCACCTCGGCCTCGGCAACCTGGTGTGCCTGTTCGACGACAACGGCATCACCATCGAAGGCCACACCGATCTCGCGACCAGCGAAAACATCCGCCAGCGGTTCGAGTCGCAGGGCTGGAACGTGCTCGAATGCGACGGCCACGACCAGGACGCGATCCGCACGGCGCTGAAGATGGCCGACCGCCCGCGCATGCAGCCGACCCTGATCTGCTGCAAGACGACGATCGGCAAGGGCAGCCCCAACAAGGCGAACACCCACGGCGTGCATGGCGCGCCGCTGGGGCCGGAGGAAGTCACCCTGACCAAGCAGGCCCTCGGCCTGCCCGCGGAGGAGTTCTACGTCGACCCGGCGGCGCGCGAAGCCTTCGCCGCCGCGCGCGCGCGCAACGAAGAGCTGCGCCAACAGTGGCACACGGAGTTCGACCAGTGGCAGCAGCAACATCCCGACGGCGCCGCTCTGTGGCAGCAACTCCGGAAACCCGCCGACCGCAACATCCTGTTCGACCAGCTCCTCGCCGTTGCCGGCGACGACCGGGCGGCGACGCGGGCGATCTCCGGCAAGGTGATCCAGCGCGCCGCCGAACTCGTGCCGGCCCTGGTCAGCGGCAGCGCCGACCTCGACCCCTCGACGAAGACCGCGATCCAGGCAGGCGGTGCGTTCACGCGGGACGAGAGCCGAGGCCGCACCCTGCACTACGGCGTGCGCGAACACGCCATGGGTGCAGTCATGAACGGCATCACGCTCTACGGCGGCCTGCGCGCGGCCGGCAGCACGTTCCTGGTGTTTGCCGACTACATGCGCGCGCCGATCCGGCTGGCGGCGCTGATGAAGATCTCGACGACGTTCGTGTTCACCCACGACAGCCTGATGGTCGGCGAGGACGGCCCCACCCACCAACCGGTCGAGCACCTGGCGACGCTGCGCGCGATCCCGAACCTGCACGTGTTCCGCCCCGCCGACGGCGTCGAGACCGCCGCCGCCTGGACGCACGCGCTGACTCGCAACGGAGGTCCGGTGACCCTCGCCCTGACCCGCCAGGGACTGCCGCCGTTGCCGCACCAGGACGGCTGGGACCGAACCGAAGCGCTGCGCGGCGGCTACCTGCTGGTCGACGCGGACGACGCCAAGGCGACCATCTGCGCAACCGGCGCCGAGGTAGCACTCGCGGTCGAGGCCGCCAAGCTGCTCAGCGCAGACGGCGTGCCCACCCGCGTGGTGTCGATCCCGTGCCTCGAGTTGTTCCACGAGCAGGACGACGCCTACGTAGAGCGCGTGCTCGGCACAGCGCCGCGCTTCGCGCTCGAAATGGGCCGCCCCGAATGGTGGTGCCAGCTCACCGGCCGCCTCGATCGCTGCATCGGCCAGAGCACCTTCGGCGCCTCGGCCCCCGCCGCCGACGTCGCCGAGCACTTCGGCTTCACGGCGACGGCCGTCGCAGCCCGGGTGCGCAGAGCCCTGTAGCGCGGCGGTCCCGGATCGAGACAAGCGCGAGCCGGGTGCGCGCTGGCGGTCCCACCCGTCCGAAAGAGGCTGCACATCCGCAGGGTCGGGTGTGGTGGAGGGACACAGACAATGACGAGAACGAACGGGAAATCTCTGGGCCTGGTGCTACTGACGGCGTGGTTCGGCACCGGCCTCGGCGCACAGCAACGCGAGCACACCGACCACAACCGACCCGACTCCGGCCGGCGACCGGCCATCGAGCGGTTCCTGAAGAAGCACCCCGGCGTGCGGAAGGAACGGAAGCGGGCCGCCGACACCGATGGCGACGGCAAGCTCTCGCCCGCCGAACGCCAGCACCTGAAGGGGCTGATCCAAGAGCGCCTGCGCGCTCACCAGCAGGGCAACCAGGACGAAGGCCACCGCGGCGGAGGGCGGCGCGACATCGCCCGCAAGAGGGTGCGCGAGAAGGTGCGTGACAAAGTGCGTGACGAAGTACGCGAACGCCGGCGGAACCACCGCGAGGACGTGCACGACCGGCGGGCCAAGGTCCGCGACAAGGCGCGCGCGCACCACCACAACGTGAAGCAGCGCATCCACAAACGCCGCCAGGAGCACCGCGAACACGCGCGCGACCACCGGGCGAAGGTGCGCGACAAGGCCCGCAAGCACACCGCGAAGAAGGTGCGCAGGGTGGCCGCCAAGAAGAAGCGGTAGCCCGGGCGGCAGCCAGGGCGTTACATCATGCCGACGATGTCGCCGTTCTCATCGATGTCCATGCGGTGGCCGGCCGGCGACTTGCCGAGGCCCGGCATGGTCATGATCGAGCCCGCCAGCGGATAGACGAAACCCGCACCGACGGCCACGCGGGCGTCGCGCACCTGGAAGCGGAAACCGGTCGGCCGCCCCTTCCGTGCCGGGTCGTGGCTCAGCGAGTACTGCGTCTTGGCCATGCAGATCGGCAGCCGACCGAAACCGGCCTCTTCGTACTTGGCCAGTTGCTCGTCGGCCGCGGGTGCGTAGTCGACACCGTCGGCGCCGTAGATCCGGCTGGCGATGGTCTCGATCTTCTCCTTCAGGCTGGCCTCGTCCTCGTAGAGCAAGCGGAAGGTGCTCGGTTCGTCGCAGGCCTTGACCAGCGCGTGCGCCAGATCCTCGCCACCCTTACCACCGTCCGCGAACAGCGTCGACACGTGCGCATCGAAGGCGCCAGCAGCCAGCGCGCGTTCCCTGACGAAAGCGATCTCGGCCTCGCTGTCGGTCGGGAACCGGTTGATCGCCACCACCACGGGCACGCCGAACTGGCGCACGTTCTCGATCTGCTTCTCGAGGTTGCCGATGCCCGCTTCGAGCGCGTCGAGATCCTCCTGCTGCAGGCCCTCGGGCAGCGGCTTGCCCGGCTTGATCTCGAAGCGACCGCTGTGTGTCTTCAGCGCGCGCACGGTCGCCACCAGGAGCGCCGCATCCGGCTTCAACCCCGACGCGCGACACTTGATGTCGAAGAACTTCTCCGCACCCATGTCGGCGCCGAACCCCGCCTCGGTAACTACGTAGTCGGCCGACCGCAGCGCAACGTAGTCGGCGACGATCGAGCTGTTGCCGTGCGCGATGTTGGCGAACGGCCCGGTGTGCACCAACGCCGGCGTGCCCTCGAGCGTCTGCATCAACGTCGGCTTCAACGCGTCCTTGAGGATCGCCGTCATCGCCCCCGCCGCCTTGATGTGCTCGGCAGTGACCGGTTGGCCGCTGCGGTCGTAGCCGACCACCATCGCACCGAGGCGACGGCGCAAGTCGTGGATGTCCTTGGCGAGCCCGAGCACGGCCATGATCTCCGACGCCGACGTGATGTCGAAGCCCGTGACGCGGGGGGTGCCGTTCTTCTCCCCGCCGCGCGCGACCTCGATCTCCCGCAGCGCGCGGTCGTTCATGTCCATCACGCGGCGCCAGGTGATCTGCTCCGGGTCGAGATCCCTCTCGTTGCCGTGGAACAGGTGCGCATCGAGGAATGCCGCGCACAGGTTGTGCGCCGACGTGACCGCGTGGAAGTCGCCGGTCAGGTGCAGGTTCAGCTCCTCCGGCGGCACCAGCTGGCTGTACCCGCCGCCGGCGGCACCGCCCTTGATGCCGAACACCGGCCCCATCGACGGCTGCCGGATCACGCAGCAAGCGCCCTTGCCGATGCGGTTCAGCGCCTGGCTGATGCCGACCGTGTGCACGGTCTTGCCCTCGCCGAGCGGAGTTGGAGTGATCGCCGTGACGACGATGTACTTGCCTTGCTTCTGTGCTGGATCCTGCAGGCGGTCGAGTCTCACCTTCGCCTTGCTGTGGCCGTAGGGTTCGAGGTCGTCGGCGGTGAGGCCCATGACCCGAGCCACTTCGGACAGCGGGCGAAGCGGGATGGAACGTGCGATTTCGAGGTCGTTCAGCGACATGGCGGGGCAAACAGGATAGCGATCGAGCCATGCCGTGACCACGCCGAACCGGCCTTGGCGTGGTCGGTCCCGTGATGGGCGCCGCCCTCCGTCCCACAGCGGGACCACCTCCCAGATCACGCGCCCCACCTCGACCGATAGCTGCCTCGACCATGACCGGCCATCGCACTCGGAATCGTTATCGTTCTGTCAGCATCCTCGCGCTGTTGGCGGCCGGCGGGTGTGGCGCCGGTGGCGGCGGCACCAGCCGATCCGAGACCGACACGATTCCGCCGCAGGCCGGCCAAGTGTTCGATGGCGCATCACTCGGCGTCGACGTGGACGGACAATCCGAAACCACGACCCTTTCTGCCAACTGGACCGGCTTCGTCGACGACTCGGGCGTCATCGCTGCCTATGAGTGGGCGATCGGCACCTCGGCCGGTGCGACCGACGTGCAACCGTGGACGGGCGTGGGCGTAACCGCCACCGCGGCCAACACCAACCTTTCGCTGGTTCCGAGCACGACCTACTACTGCTCGGTTCGCGCCTACGACGAAGCCGGCAACGTCAGCGTCGCCGCCAGTAGCGACGGCATCACCATCAACGGCTCGAGCGGCGGCGGCGGCAGCCAGGGTGGCAACGGCGGCGGCGGCGGCGAAACGATGGCCGCCACCGTCAGCCAGTTCGGCATCACCTGGACCTTTGCCGAGAGCGAACAGGTCGGCCAGTTCGCCAACGGCGATTGGTGGGTCGTCGGACCGGTCGAGGTGGTCGCGATCTCGCCACCGACCCAGGTCGTCGCCGGCCGCACGATCAACGGCTCGATGGTCAACCCCGGCCAGAATGAGATCGAGAACGGCCTGCACGGCTACGACTCGACCCTGTTCGGCCCCTACGCCGGCAACACCTACCAACCATCCTTGAACGTCGCCATCGGCGTCTCACCCTCGAACCCGCTGCAGCTCGCCGGCGGCAGCAGCCTGATCTCGACGATCAGTTGGACCGACAGCAACCCGCCCCCGAGTGGGTCGTTCTCGCAACTGCAGACCGCCGCCGTGCTGACCGTGCTAGACACAGCCCCGCCGACCGGCGCCTTCCGCCCACCCTACGCCGGCACCGACAAGACCATCCGCTTCAACGAGTCGCAGCTCGACTACTTCGCCCTCGGCACGATCGCCTCCGCATCCGGGCAGCCCGATCTCGCGACTACCGCGGCGAAGTTCGAGCGCGTCTGGCTCGACCACTGCTCGAGCTGGTCGTCCCGCTACATGCACCCGATCGAGAACATGCCGGATTACGGGCGCGACTTCACCTCGCTCTACGGCACCGGCGCCCTGCTGCTGCAGACCGATGTGCCCAATGCGCAAAAGCGCGACCTTCTCGTCCGCCTGACCCAGATCGGCATCGACTTCTTCGGCAACGTGCAGAACGGGGGCGTCTGGAGCGGCGTCGGCGGCCAATGCTCCGGACGTAAGTTCCCAATCCTGCTCGCCGGCAAGGTGCTCAACGATGCCACCATGCTGGCGCTGGGCACCACCCACCCGTCGGTATACTACGGCCCCGGCCATCCGAACAACGACTCTCACTTCGGCGAGGACAGCCAGACCTTCTACGTGCAACAGACCTCACCAGGCACCTGGAACTGGGGCTACGGCGGCTACGACGCCAGTCACGACGGCATGCCCGAATGGGGCAACAGCCATACCCAGTATCCCTCGAACGACAACGTGCTCTGGGAGCACGATCCCTACCGCCGATGCTGCACAGCCAATGCCTGGGTCGGACAGACGCTCGCAGCACACATCATGGGCCTGACCTCCGCATGGGCCCACCCGGCCTACTTCGACTACATGGATCGTTTCATGCAGATCGAAGCCCCCGGCGCGTGGACGCGCGCGTGGGAACCCTGGCAAGGTGCGATGTGGGACATGCACCGCAGCGCGTACTGAAACAAGCGGCACCTCACCGACGTTGCGGCCACACCGATGGCCGAGATCCTCGACGTCCTACAACTGCGTGCGCGCCTGACCGTAGACGAGATCCGGACCCTGGTGCACCGCTTCTACGAACGAGTGCGGCAGGATCACCTGCTGGGTCCGGTGTTCGCCACCCGAATCGCCGCCGAACGCTGGCCCGCCCACCTCGACAAGATGGTCCGCTTCTGGTCCACGGTCCTACGCGGCGAACGCGGCTACACCGGCAAC
>DRKG01000529.1 GCA_011051855.1 bacterium
CGACGCCGCACCCTGGAGCATTATTCCCGCCGAAGCGGAGCGCAACCAGCGCCCGCAGCGTTCATTCGGCCGCGTCGGCGGGCCGCCGGCGCGGCCATGCCAGGATCAGGATGGCACCGAGGACCATGCCCACGCTGAGCGTCTGCCCCATGGTCATGCCGAACAGCACGGTGCCGTCGCTGCCTCCGGCCAGGAACTGCTCGTCGGGTTTGCGCACGAACTCGAGCGAGAACCGCGCCAGCGCATAGCCGAGCAGGAACACCGCAGCGTAGCGGCCCGTGGCGAGCGGCCGGTCGCGCGTCAACCGGTAGACGATCCACAGCACGATCCCGAGCAGCAGGCCTTCGGCGAGCCCTTCGTAGAGCTGCGACGGGTGCCGGTAGGGCACGACCAACCGCTCGACCATCTCGCCGCTGCCGGATTCGGCCGGCACCAGATGGGTCGCCTGCCGCACCGCATCCCAGTCGAGGTATTCCTGCACCCGCTGCCAGTCGATCGGCCGACCGAGGTCGTCGGTCGCGCTAAGACGGTCCGCGACGTCGGCCCAATCGCGCTTGCCGCAAGCGACCTGGATGCACAGCTCGCGATCGCGCATCGCGATCCCGCCGGGAATGTGCATCAGCCGCAGCGCCGCCGGATCGGTCGGGAACTGCATCGCGCCGAAGGTGTCGGGGCTGGTTTCGCGCCCGTAGAGTTCGCCGTTGATGAAGTTGGCGATGCGCACCGCCAGAATGCCCGGGCAGACCGCCAGCGCCGCCGAGTCGGCGACGCGCGCCCAGCCGATCTCGTGCTTGCGGCAGAACAGCCAGATCGCGACGCAGACACCGGCGAGGCCGCCGTGGAACGCCAGCCCACCGGTCCACACCTGCACGAATCGGACCGGGTTCAACAGCGACTGGTCATAGAACAGCGCGTAGCCGATGCGCCCGCCGAGCATCACGCCGAAGATGCAGTAGAAGATCAGATCCGGCGCGGCTTCCGGCGCCACCGGGAAGAAACCCCGGCGGGCGAGCCGGACGAACACCCACTGCGCGCAGACGAAGCCGACGACGTACATCAGCCCGTACCACCGCACGTCGATCGGCAGCCATGGGATGTCGAACAGCACCGGGTCCCAGGCGGGGAAATCCATCGCGCAGCACCCTAGCCCGCATGGATCCTCAACAACACACCCCAGCCCGGGCAAAACGCGGCCGCAGGCGGCCGCCTGACGCCGCGGCGGAGATCAGCAGCCCTGGCCGCCGCAGGTCGGCAGCGTCACGGTCGCGAGGTAGTGTTCCAGCAGCGTGACCAGCCGTGCGGTCGCATCTCCATCCGGTTGCTTGACCACGTAGCCGGCGACGTGGTGCCGGTAGGCGTCGCGGATGTCGGCCTCGTCTTCCGAGGTCGTGAACGCGAACACGACCGCATTGCCGAACCTGGGGTCGGCGCGCAGCTCGGCGAGGAAGTCGAGTCCGTTCATTTCGGGCATGTTCAGATCGAGCACGATCACCGTACGTGCGAGACAGCGGCCGCTCTCGTCCTGTAGACGCAGCATCTGCATCGCCTCGACCGCGTTGCGAGCCCGCTGCATCTCGATCGGCAACTCGCGGCACGAGATCTCGCGCAGGAAGTCCGTCGTGTCGAGGTCGTCGTCCTCGATCAGCAGGATGCGAAAGCGCGTCTCGACGGCGTTCGCGGCCGGCGCCTCGTCGGTGCTCTCCATGCCTTCTTGGTCGTCATCGGGCACTGCGCACTTGAACCCGCCCCGGAGAATCCCGCGCCGCCGGGCCCGCGGATGACGCCGCGATGGCCGCGCGCTATGGTGGGCGCCCCATGGCGACGACCCTTCCGCCCGAACTCCTCGGTCCCGCCGAGCCGCTGGCGCGCGACGCAATCGCAGAACTGCGCGCGGACCGTTCCCGGCTGCCGGTCGTGTTTCCGGGCCTGCCGCGCAAGGCCGGCCGCGAGCCCGTCGGCGGCGGGTGCCAGGCGATCGGCGACGCGCGGGTCGACCTCGACGCCTTCCGCCGCTGCGACCTGGTCGCGGCGTGGCTCCTGCAGGAGATCGCGGTAACCCACGACGAAGCCGTCGATCTGTTCCTGCACGGCGATATCGAGGAGCGCGCGATGCTGCTGCGCGCCGCCAACTTCCTGCCGCTCGGCGACACCACCGCGCGCCTGCTCGGCGAAGTGCTGCGCACCAACGTCGTGCTGCACATGGAGGCGGCCCTGTGCGACGGCGATCTGCTGGCGCGCGCGGCGGCGCACGGCACGATCGACGCCGAAACCGCCAACCGGCTGCTGCTCAAGTTCGCCTTCCTCGACCTGCCGCTCGAACGCGCGCTCGCGGCCGAACGCCTGGCCTCGGTCGAGCTGTCGACGATGCTGCAGGACCTCGCCACCGAACGCGAGGCCGCCGGCCGCGCCGTCTGGCGCGACACCTGGCAGATGGTCGGCCGAGCCCCTTGCCCCGGCGCGATCGCGCGGCTGATCGGCGGCCTCGAACACGGCGACGACGGTGTGCGCCTGAGTGCCGCCAAGGGCCTGCTGGCGCTGCCGGACCGGACTGCCGGACTCGCTGCCGAAGTCGCCCGCTACGCCGGCGAACGCCTACCGCGCGAACCGCGCCCCGTGATCCGCGAACTGCTGCAACGCCTCGCCCAACCAGCCTGAGTGATGCTGATCTTCGAGCCACACATCCACATGTTCAGTCGGATCACCGACGACTACGAGAAGCTGAGCTTCGCCGGCGTGCGCGCCGTGCTCGAACCGGCGTTCTGGCTCGGCCAGAGTCGCACCTCGGTCGGGTCCTTCGTCGACTACTTCGAGACCCTGATCGGCTGGGAGCGCCACCGCGCGCAGCAGTTCGGCATCCACCACTTCTGCACCATGGGGCTCAATCCCCGCGAGGCCAACGACGACCGCGTCAACCAGGCGGTGCTCGACATCCTGCCGCGCTACTGCGAGAAGGACTCGTGCGTCGGCGTCGGCGAAATCGGACTCGACGACCAGACCAAGACCGAGGAGAAGTTCATGGCCGAGCAGCTCGAGCTCGCCCGCCGCCACGACCTGCCGGTGCTGGTGCACACGCCGCACCGCGACAAGAAGAAGGGCTTCGAGCGCTGCATCGACATCGTGCGCGAACAGAACTTCCCGATGGAACGGGTGCTGCTGGATCACGGCAACGAGGAGACGATCAAGATCACCCGCGACCTCGGCTGCTGGAGCGGTTTCTCGATCTACCCCAACACCAAGATGTCGCCGCAGCGCATGGTCGCGATCGTGCAGGAGTATGGCATCGAGCGCTTCGTCATCAACAGCGCCGCCGACTGGGGCGTGTCGGACCCGATGATGGTGCCCCGCACGGTGGTCAAGCTCGAACAGGCCGGCGTGCCGCGCGAGCGGGTCGAGCAGCTCGTCTGGAAGAACCCGATCCGGTTCTTCGGCCAGAGCGGCCGGCTGGACGAGGCGATGCTGGCGAAGCCGGCGACGGCCAACCTGCGCGAGACGTTCGAAGGAAACTCGGTGCTGCGCGGGCAGGATCCGGACAAGCTGTAAGTTTTCGGGCCCATCGCGCGTCCATGTGGCATGACTCGACTCTGCCTACTCCTGCTGCTGCCTGGGATCCTGGCCTCAGCATGCGCAACCGGCGAGCTCCCGTGCGAATCACGGCGGGTCGTCGTGCGCAACCCGACCGGTGCGGCAGTGCGCCTGCATCGGGTCGTCCGCGACGTCTTCGGGGAACCGCGAAAACTCGGCGCCGACCGCGTGATCGAGCTGCGGCTCGCGACCGGCCGCTACGCGCTATCGGTCGGTGACGAGCGGCCGCGGTTCGCCGTGCCGTTGCTGCCACGCGAACTCGGCTACGTGCCACCGACGTCGCTCGAACTCACCGTGCAGCCGACGCCACCGGGGCCGCCCGGCTACTGCTGGATCCCGCCCGGTCCCGGCCTGCGCGGCGACGACCTGGGCGTCGGCCAGGAAGACGAGCGCCCGGTGGCGACGCCGTTCGTCGAGGGCTTCTGGCTCGCGACCCACGAGACCACCAACGCACAGTACGTCGCGTTCCTGAACGCGATCGGGCGTGACGCGGTCGACGCGCACTGGCTCGACCTCGACGGCGCAAAGTGCCGGGTGCAATGGGACGAGCACGCACAGCGGTTCGCCACCGACGCGCCCGAGCTGCCGGTGGTCACCGTCAGTTGGGCGGGCGCCGTCGCCTACTGCGACTGGCTCACGCACACCACCGGCACCCCACACCGCCTGCCGACCGAGACGGAATGGGAGAAGGCCGCGCGCGGGCCGGGGTCGCGCGTCTACGCCTACGGCGACACCTGCCGCACCGATCTGGCCAACCAGGAGAGCGGTCGGCTGCGCGCGGTCGGGCAGTATCCCCCCAACGGCTTCGGCCTGTTCGACATGACCGCCAACGCGTTCGAATGGTGCCTGGATGCCTATGCCCGGCGCGCCTACGCCGACAACCCGGCGGCCGACGGACCGCGCGCCCACCGGGTGTTGCGCGGCGGTTCCTTCGTGCTCGACGGCATCTTCTGCCGCAACTCGATGCGCATGCGGCTGCGCCCCGACGTGCGCGCGGATGACGTCGGCTTCCGGGTGCTGCGCGAGGGGTAGCGCCCCGCTGCTGAGCGGGCCCGCTGCACGGAGTGACTACAGTTCGATCGGCACGACCTGGCGGGTGGAGGGTTCGATCCGCACCCACTGGAGTTCGTGGGGCTCGATGCCAAACCACTTCCTGCCCCCGTCACGTTCCGTGCCAGCAGCCAACCGCTTCCGGAACTCATCCGTGATCCGGAGGCGCTCCTCATACGGGAGATTGTTGAAGTGCTGAAGCGCGTCCACGAGGTGGATTGCGCGCAGCTCGCGGTATTGGCGGTCCAGTTCTTCGAGTTCTCGGTCACCATCATCCAGCACGACAAGGACCTCGACCGTCCTGCCGAGAATGGATTCCCCTCCGTTGTACCGGACGTGGATCTTCCCACGGATGCGTTCCTGAATGTCGTGCCCATCCACGACCAACAGTCCGCGTCTCGCGGCCGTCTCCCCGGCGGCAAGGTGCCGGAGCCGCGCTGCATACTTGTTCTGAATCTCGGTCAGCGCAGCGGACAGGCTTTCGACATCACCATTGGCCAGGAGCTGCTCGATCTGTCGAGCCTGGAGTTCGAACATGCGACTGGCAGCCTCCTGCAAGTAGTCGGGAGCGACCTGCAGGTGCGACTTCACGAGCTCATCAAACGTCTCGGGAGCCCGTGCTTCGGGATCCCGACGACGTCCCGAGACTTCCGGCCCGATCACAGCATCTTGCCTTTCCACCGCGGCCGTCTGCAGGTCATCCGGTGCACGGGAGGGACCCCGGTGCTGTGTGGCCGACTGCGTAGACGCTGGCGCGACCGGCGCACGGGTGTCGGCGCCAACGCACGACCATACGAACCACGCAACCAGGGCGCCGGAGACCAACGCCGTTGCCACGATCCACGAGCGCTTCACCATGACCTTCTGACCTGCGTCTTCAGGGAATCGTGTGGGTAGGCGGGTGTCAAGGACCGCCTGCATGGATCCACCCCAGTTCGGCCAAGCGGAGCCAGCTCGCGAAGCCGATTTCGGGTTGGCACAGACGAGAGAATCGACCGCGGCAGAAACGCCACCTGCCGCCTGGCACGAATCGCGCTCAGTTCGGCCAAATGGAGCCACCCAGACCGCACCCCGCTCCCCCGCAGCTCCGTCACCGTCGGTGTCGGTCACACTTCCCCACCGGGGCGACACCGACGGTGACGGTGCGGAGGGGGAGCGCCCCGCCAACTCTTGACCCAGAGGGAGAGGGAGCGGTTGCACGGCGTCAGCTGACCTTGCGCTGGCGGTAGGACTGCCCGTCGATCTCGACGACGTGGGCGTGATGCAGGACGCGGTCCATCGCCGCGCTGGCGAGCAGTTCGTCGACGAAGAGCGGGTGCCATTCCTCGATCGCCCTGTTGGACGTCATGATCATCGCGCCGCGCTCGTAGCGCTGCCGGATGACCTCGTAGAGGTCGATGGGCTCGTCGTGCTCGAGCGGTCGCAGTCCGAGGTCGTCTACGATCAGCAGATCGGGATTCGGCAACTTGGCGAGGCACCGGTCGTAGCTGCCGTCCGCGCGCGACGCCCGCAGCTTGGTCAGCATCTCGTGCGCGGACAGGTAGAGCACCGAATAGCCAGCGCGGCACGCGCGGTTGCCGAGCGCCTGTGCGAGGTGCGACTTGCCGACGCCAGTCGGCCCGACGAGCAGCACGTTCTCGTGGCGCTCGACGAAGTTGCATGTCGCGAGGTCGATGATCTTGGTCTTCGGCACCCTCGGGTTGAAGGCGAAGTCGAAGTCCTCGATGGTGCGCTGGCTGTCGAAGGACGCGCGGCGCAGCCGCAGATGCAGCTGCTTGGCCTCACGGCGCTCGACCTCGTCGTTGAGCACGGCAAAGAGGAAGTCGCGATGCGTCAGGCTGTCGTCAGTCGCCTGCTGCTCGCGGAGCTCCATCGTCTGCAACACGCCGGAGAGGCGCAGCTTCTTCAGGACGCTGGTCAGGTCTTGGACGGTTGTCATCGGTGGCTCTTGATGGGACACGGGAGAAGCGCGGCCTGGTCGACCACTGGTCGGCGAGACGGTTGCCGCCACCGGGGATCGGGATCAGGTCGAGGCCGCGCCGGAGGATGTCTTTGATCCCCTGGTAGGAGTGGTTGCCGTAGTGCATGGCGCGGACGCAGGCGGCGTTGGCGCGCTCGTCAGGGAAGCCCTGCAGATGCGTGACGACGGCCTGGACCTGGCGCAGCTTGTGCAGCACGTCGTCGGAATCGAAGAGCATCGCGACGTAGTCGCCGGTCGGCTTGCCGATCGCGTAGGCGAGGGATTCCCAGTGTTCGCGGCTGCGGTGCCGCAGCGCGGAGCGCTGGTCCGGGAGGTGGGCTTCGATCGTTGCGCGTTTGCCGCGGCGGACCCGGCGGTGCGTGCAGATGTGCTGGTCCTCGTGGTAGACGGTCACCGCGTGCCGCGTTACGCGCAACTCGAGGTGCTTGCCGACCAGGTACCAGGGCGCTGAGTAGAACTCACCGCGAAACACGGCATGGCAGTCGCGGTGAAGCTTGGCGCGCTGCCAGGCGACGAGTTCCATGCGCCCGCGCGGTAGCGCTGACAGCAGCGGCTTCTCGACCTGCGCGAAGACCTCAGCTGGCCGCCGGCCCGTGGTGCCGTGACGCCGAAGCCCTGCGATCTCGACCAGCCACCGCTGCAGGCCGGTTCGCGCGTCGCGGACGTCTTGCGGCGCGTGTGCCTTGAAGTAGTTGTGCTTCACGTAGCGCACGGACGCCTCGACCTTGCCCTTCTTCTCGGGGCTGCGCGGCGGCATCGGGTCGACGACGAAGCCGTAGTGCCGTGCCAGCTCGCGATAGCTGCGGTTGAGCGCGGTCTCTTCGTCGATTCCGAAGGCCGCCCGGACGACGGCTGCCTTGAGGTTGTCGGGGACGAGCGTCTTCGGCACGCCGCCGAGCTCCTCGAAGCACTCGATGTGCAGGTGCAGCCAGGTCTCGACCTTCTGGTCGAAGACAAGCCGCGCGACCATGTGCCGGCTGAAGCCGGGCGTCATGACGAACACCCATGCCTTCCTCTCCTTGCCAGCCTCGGGATCGTAGAGCTTGCCGACGTAGCCGAAGTCGACCTGTGCGACGTCGCCGGGGTCGGTGTCGACCGGCATCGTCACATCGTCCTGGCTGATGCCGCGGGCGCGCTTGAGCGCCGCGCAGCGGCGCTTCACTGCCGACAGGCTGCCGGCGAAGTCGTCGTGCTCGAGACGCAGGAAGTCGTAGATCGCCGTTGGCGGGACGTTGGCGGCGTACTTGGCGTCGATGATCGGCAGCCAGCGCTCGATCGAGGAACGCTGCTGCCGCGGCTGCTGTCGGGAGCCGCGCTCCTTCTCGACCGCTTCGCGAAGGCGACTGATGTCCGGAAGGTCAGCGGGGTCGCCGTCGAGCAGCTCGGCCTTGCGCAGCGCGTCGGTGTAGTTGGCGACCGTGTTGCGCCCCATGCGCAGCAGGCGAGAAATCGCGCGGCAGGGCAGACCTTGGCGGTGAAGTCGGACGAGATCCTGTAGACGATGCATCGAGAGCCTCCTGAAGCCCATCTGGTTCCTCTTGGGGTTTGTTAGGTCCCGCGAGGATCCCGGGCGGCAGGGGGCTCACCCAGTCCAGATCAGGTATCCGGTCCGACCGAACGCAGGTGGCTCTGCTTCGCCGAACCAGGGTGGCTCCGCTTGGCCGAACTGGAGTGGCTCTCATAGGGCGGTCTATGACAGTGAGCGGCGTTGCGTACCGATTCACTTCGGGGCGTGCGAGTGCTCTGCTGCGCGACGAGCTCGGCGACTTTTCCGGCACCCTGGACGGTGATGGCCTCGGCGCGAATTGCGCCACTGCCGAGCGTTCGCCCGGCGAGATCACGCTGGGAGGGTGCTGGGCGCACACCACACGCATGTTTCGCGATGCCGCGA
>DRKG01000530.1 GCA_011051855.1 bacterium
GCTTCCCGCTGCGAATGGCGACCGGCTACCGGCTCGCCGACGGCTCGGTTGCCGACCGCGTGCCGGCGTTCGACCTGGACCGGGTCGAGCCGATCTACGAGGAACTGCCCGGCTTCGACGACGATCTCGCGGCGGTGCGCGACTTCGACGCGCTGCCGCAGAACGCGCGCGCTTACGTCGCCGCGATCGAACGGCACACCGGCGTGCGCGTCGGCCGGATCTCGGTCGGGCCGGGACGCGATCAGGTCATCCAGCGGTGAAGAAGTCGCGGCCGCACAGCGAACAGGAAGGCGAACTCGTCGTTCCGAAGAGCGTCGCCGTGATCATGGACGGCAACGGCCGTTGGGCGAAGCAGGCCGGGCTCGAACGTATCCGCGGTCACGAGCGCGGCATCGACGCGGTGCGCACGACGGTCACCGAATGTGCGCGGCTCGGGGTCGAAGCCTTGGTGCTGTATGCCTTCTCCGAGGAGAACTGGCAGCGCCCCAAGCGCGAAGTCGACATGTTGTTTCGCCTGTTGAAGCGGTTCTTGGTCGAAGAGCGCGCGACGCTGATGGACAACCGCATCCGGCTGCTGCACTCGGGCCGCCGCGAGCGCCTCGCCGCCGACGTGTTGCGGTTGCTGGACGAGACCATCGCGATGACCGCCGACAACGACGGCATGCGGCTGAGCCTCGCGATCAGCTACGGCGGACGGCAGGAACTCGTCGATGCGATGCGGGCGCTGGCCCGCAAGGTGGCGGCCGGCGACCTCCTGCCGGACGCGATCGACGAGCGTGCGATCCACGCCGCCCTCTACCATCCCGAACTGCCCGACCCGGACGTGTTGATCCGCACCGCCGGCGAGCAACGCATCAGCAACTTCTTGCTGTGGCAGGTCAGCTACGCCGAACTCCACGTCAGCGACGTCTGCTGGCCCGAGTTCGGCAAGGAGCACCTGCTCGCGGCGTTCCGCGACTACGGCCGCCGTGTGCGCAAGTTCGGCAAGGTGTTGTGATGGCAAGTGACCTCGGCACGCGCGCGGTGCTGGCGCCGACGATGTTGCTGTTCATCGGCGGCCTCTACTGGCTCGATCTGTCGGGCCTGCTCGGCATCAAGGAAGGCGCCCTGTCGGCCGGCTTGCTCGGTCTGCTCGGTATCGGCGGTGCGTGGGAGTTCGCGACGCTGCTGCGCAGCGGCGGCTTCGCGGTCGGCAAACGCACGCTGTTGGTCGCGACCACGGTGCTGTGCGTGAGCGCGTTCCTGTTCGGTTGGGGGCAGCTCGACCACGAGCTCTACCCGCTGGTCGCCGGCACGTTGTTGCTGCTGTTTCCGCTGGCGTTGCGCTCGCTGGGGCGGGACGACATGCGCCACGGTCTCGAGCGGCAGGGGGCGACCCTGCTCGGGTTCATCATGGTCGCGTGGCCGGTCTACCTCGCGATGGGCACGTGCTTTCGCTGCCTGCCGTCGGTGCTCTATGTGGTCCTGATCTGCAAGGGCGGCGACATCGGCGGCTACTGCATCGGTCGCCTGCTCGGTCGCCACAAGCTGATCCCGCACATCAGCCCCGGCAAGACCATCGAGGGCGCCCTCGGCAGCGCCGCGACGTCGGTGCTGTTGGCGTGGTCGCTCAACGCGCCGCTGCTCGGCGGCCGCCTCGACCTGCCGGTATGGGGCGCGCTGTTCGTCGGTCTCGTGCTGAACTTCACCACCCAGACCGGCGATCTGATCGAGTCGCTGCTCAAACGCCGCTGCAATGCGAAGGACAGCTCGACCCTGCTGCCGGCGCACGGCGGCATCCTCGACCTCGTCGACAGCCTGCTGTTCTCGTTCTGCGCCTGGTTCCTGGTCCTGATCCTGCTGACCTGATCCCGTACCGAACCCGGTACAAACAACAACCGAACCGGGAGATTCGCCATGGCGTTCTGCCTGGTGCGGTTGTTGGGTGTACCTGGTTCAGTACTCTTGACACGTCATTCCGCGCCCGGTTGAGTCACTGGGGCATACGATCTCGGAGCCGAATCCATGCGCCTTGAACCGGCATACTTGGTTGCACCGAAGCCGAAGCCGCCTTCGATCCCGACCCGGCGGGCGCTCTTGATCGCCGGTGGCGCAATGTTGACTGGCCTGGCCATTGGTGGGGCGGGTGGCTACGCAGTAAGTTCGGCGCGGCGTGTGCGAGAGCGCGACGAGGACGGCCGCAATGCTTCGACTGCAGAGCCGTTGGCGCGCGCGGAAGATCTCGCGTTGGATCAACTGAGGCATTTGGCAACCGACGCGTCCATCGGGGAGTTGATGCGCCAGAGCATTCTCATTCTCACGCTGCTCCGGGACACCTATCCCGATGACGCGATTCTGTGGCACGGCGCCGAACGGATCGGGGCCGAGCTGTGCGCCAACGCCGGCATCGACAACCGCCGGGTTCTCGCGCGGTGGCTCGCGCAGATCGCGGAACGCAGCGATGCGGCCGCAGCTGTTCCCGTCAGGGGCCTGGTTGCTGAACTGCGGAGCATTCGCTGATGCAGGGCGGCGGTGGCGTGCTGACCGGGCCGGCGACGGCACCGGAAGGTGGCACGATCACGGTGAAGGTCGGCGCCAATGTCGACAAGATCATCGTGTCGACGGGAGGGCCGTCGAAGTACATCCCGGTGCCGGAAAGCGGCGAAGTCACCTTCCCCGTCCCCGCGGAGGCCACGGGCGGCACGGTCGTGGAAGTCTCCGTCGGCGAGGGCCTCAAGCGCAAGACCATCCTGATCGAGATCGTCGGCACGTCCGCGTGATCTCCTGCTGCTTCGTGAACCTGGAGAAGACCCATGCATCCTGCCACGAGAATCCAGCTCGCCGCTCTACTCATCGCCGTCGCCAGCCCGGCGCAGTCGTTCACGGTCGTGCCTGCCCAGTACGCCAACACGGATGCGAACGGGATCTGCGCGATTCCCGGTGCCGCGGACGCCTATCGTCATGTCACGCTCGTCGGCGCAAGCCACCTGACCTCGATGGTCGGCCAGAGCATCCAGGCGGTTTCGTTCCGTCGGTCGGCGTCCGACTCCACCTACCAGGGCGGCACCATCCACCTTCAGGTCTGGCTGTCGGCGACTTCCACCGCTCCTCTCGACTGCTCGAGGGCGTTCGCTGACAACGTCGGAGCGGCGCCGGTGCTGGTGTTCTCCGGCCCGGTGACGGTTCCGACTTCGCCCGCATCACCCGGACCGAACGCGCCGTGGACCCCGCAGAACACCGTCCGCATCGCATTCAATACGGGCTTCTTCTACGCCGGTGGCACCCTGTGCATGGACATCGTAGGCAGCCCCGTGGCCGGGCAGGAAGTCGACTGGTGGATGACGGACGCGGTCGTCGAATCGTATGGCGGGTCCACGGCGAATCTCGGCGGGGCTTGCGGTGCCTTCGTCGGATCGGACGGCAACTCCGCGTTCCTCGGTGCGCGTTCGCTGGTTGCCGGCGGCTTCATCGAGTCGACCGCGAGCGGCACGCCGTACGGCCTGGCCATTGCCGCGTTCGGGCAGGGCACACCGCTGGGCACGCCTCTGTCGCTCCTCGGTTTCGCCGCGCAACCGGGCTGCGACCTCCACCTCGCAACCCTGGACTTCCTGATGGCGGCGGTCTTTGTTCCCGACCCCGATCCCGCGCTTGCAGGTCGGGGCGGAGAGGCCAACCTGCACCTGAAGATCCCGGCGACCCCCGCCGTCTTCGGCCACACGATGACCACGCAATGGCTCGACTGGACCCAGATGGCGACCAGCAACGCCATCGAATGGACCGTGGGAGCGCAGATGCCAACCCTCGACATGGCTCTCATCACCGGCGACCCGGCTTCCCCGATCGGTCGTGCCAGTCCGAACAGGGCCCACGTGCTGCGATTCGAATGGCAGTGAAGACGGTGCCCCTGGGGGCGGCGTCGTGACGTGCCGCGACGCGTCGCTCGGCGGATTCCACCCGCCGGGAATACCGCTTCTTGCGCGGATCGGGCTAAGCTGCGCGACGCATGACCGACGCGGACATCAGCATTCCGGTTCGCACGACCGACGAGGCGCGAACCTTGCTCGGGCCGCTCGACAGCAACGCGCGCTTGATCCGGGAGCTCCACGGGGTCAGCGTGCTGGCGCGCGACGGCAGCGTGCGCCTGCTCGGTGACGAAGAACACGTCGCGGTGGTGCAGGCGGTGCTCGAAGAGAGCCTGCGGCGCATGCGGTCGGGAGTCAAGGTCGCGACCCAGGACGTCGCCGGCCAGTTGCGGCAGACCCTCGGGCTTTCGGCCGGGGGCGGCGAGCCGCCGGCGAATGCGGAACGCGCGGTTCGCCCGGCCGGTTCCGGGGTGGTGCGGCCGCGCACGGAGGGGCAGCAGCGCTACCTGAAGTGCATCGACGACCACGACGTCGTGTTCGGCGTCGGCCCAGCCGGAACCGGCAAGACCTACCTGGCGGTCGCCAAGGCGATCCAGGCGATGAAGGAAGGTGAGGTGCGCCGCTTGGTGTTGGTCCGCCCGGCGGTCGAGGCCGGCGAGAAGCTCGGCTTCCTGCCGGGTGATTTCCAGGCCAAGATCGATCCCTACCTGCGGCCGATGCACGATGCCCTGCAGGATTTGCTCGATCCGCGCACACGCATGCGTTGGCTCGAGAGCGAGGTCGTCGAGGTCTGTCCGCTCGCCTACATGCGCGGCCGCACGCTGAACCAGTCGTTCGTGATCCTCGACGAAGCGCAGAACACCACCGTGCCGCAGATGCTGATGTTCTTGACCCGTCTCGGTGAAGGCTCGCGCATGGTGGTGACCGGCGATCCGTCGCAGGTCGACCTGCCCGGCAACGTGCGGTCGGGCCTCGGCGACGCGCTGCGGCGGCTCGATGGCGTCGAAGGCATCGGCGTCGCGCGCCTCGGCGCCGAGGACGTCGTGCGGCACGAGGTCGTCAGCCGCATCGTCTCGGCGTACGAGACGCCTGATCGGCAGCGTCGCGACCGGGGCGAGAGCTGACGTGCTCGAAGTCGTCGACCGGTTTCGTCCGCGCACCGAACGATCCTTCGTCGAGCGGGTGGTCGCGGCCGTGCGCGAGCACGTCGGCCGCCCCGATCTCGAAGTCTCGCTGCTGCTTACCGACGATGACGAGATCGCCGCATTGCACGGCGAGTACCTCGACGATCCGACCCCGACCGACGTGATGTCCTTTGCACTGGACGGCGGCGCCGAGATCGTGGTCAGCGTCGAGAC
>DRKG01000531.1 GCA_011051855.1 bacterium
CGAGGAACAGCTCGGCGCCGAACCAGCCCTGCGGGCAACCCGGCGCCCGCGTCGAGCGCGCCGGGTCGGTGTCGCAGGCGATGTCCTTGTGCGAGCGGCGCACCTTGGCGCCGCCGAGGTAGTAGTTCGGGTAGCGCACGGCGCCGCCGCGGCCGTTGAAGCCGCAGCCGCCGAAGCTGCGCCAGTCCCAGGCGACGAGCTTGCCGTTGGCGTCGATGCCGCCGCGCACCTGCATCAGTGCCGACGGGCGGTTGCCGGCGGTGGTGTGCTCCTCGAAGCGGTCGAGCATCAGCTTGACCGGGCGGCCCGCCTCGTGGGCGAGCCACGCGCAGGCAAGGCCCTCGACGCCCGCCGAGAACTTCGAGCCGAAGCCGCCGCCGACGAACTCGGCGTGCACGTCGACCGAGTCCACCTGGATGTTGCGCGCCCGCAGCGCGCGGCCGAGTTCGTGCTGCACGCCGAACGTCGCCTGCGTCGAAGCCCAGACCTCCAGGTCGTTGCCGCGCCAACGGCAGACGTGGCCGTGCGTCTCGAGCGAGCTGTGCGTCTGCACCTCGGTGCGGTAGGTCGCGTCGTGGCGCTGCTTCGCGCCGGCGAGGGCCGCCTCGATGTCGTCGTCCGCGGGCCATTCCTCGTCGACCGCGCCGTCGGCGTCGAGCAGCGGGGCGTGCTCGTCCATCAGGAAGTCGACGTTGTGGGTCTCGGCCGCGTATTCGGCGCGGATCTTCTCGATCGCGTCGCGCACCAGGTCGAGGGTCTCGCCGGACACCGCCGCGATCGCGTCGCCGACGAAGCGCACCCGACTGCCGACGTCCTTCAGTTGCACGACCGCGCTGATGCCGGGCATCGCGCGCGCTTCGTCCAGGTCGAGCGCGGTCAGCCGGCCGCGCGCGATGCTCGCCCGCAGGATCATCGCCTGCTGCATGCCCGGCAGATTGATGTCGAAGGCATACTTCGCGCGCCCGCTCGCCTTCTGCAGGCCGTCCTGGCGGTCGACGTCGGTGCCGACGGTGGTGAACGGCGTGTTGGCGTCCCACGGCGGCGCGTCGCCCTGCTCGGGACGGACGCGCAGCTTGCGCAGCCGGTCCTGCTGGCCCTTGCCGGGCAGCGCGCGGTAGCCGGCGGTGATCTCGGTCGCCTTCGGGGGATTCGATCCAGGCGCGCTCATCGGCGGCCTCCCGCCGGACCGTTCGCCGTGCGTTCGATCGCGGTCATCACGCGCCCGTAGGTGCCGCAGCGGCACAGGTTGCCGGACAGGTCCTTGCGCATCTGCTCCGCGGTCGGCTTGCCGCGCTTCTCCAGGCACGCGAGCGAGCTCATCACCATGCCGGGCGTGCAGAAGCCGCACTGCAGTGCATCGCAGCGGACGAAGTTCTCGACCAGCGGGTGGGCTTGCTCGCCCCGGGTCAGACCTTCGACCGTGCGGATCTCGCTGCCGACCGCGTCCATCGCGAGCATCAGGCAACTGTTGACCGGCGCGTCGTCGACCAGCACCGTGCAGCCGCCGCAGGCGCCGCGGTCGCAGATCTTCTTGGCGCCGGTCAGGTCGAGCCGATCGCGCAACGCGTCGAGCAGGGTGGTGCGGGTCTCGACCGCGACCTTGCGTTGCTCGCCGTTGACCTTCAGCGTGATCGTGTGTTCGCCGGGGCCGAAGGTCTCAGGCGCCGGCTGTGCCTTGGCGGCATCGGCGGCGGCGTGCAGTCCGGTCGTCGCGATGCCGGCGACGGCGGAACCCTTGAGGAACGAGCGGCGTGAGACGCCGCGCTCGGATGGATGCGACATGGATGGCTCCGGTGGGGGGACCGGGAGTCTACTTGCGGCCGGCGGACAACTCGACCGGCCCGGATGCACTCCGGCTCATCAGTTGTCTCGTTCTCGTCGCACGCGCGGCGCGCGGATCAGGAGCCTTTGCGCCGCTTCCGTCTCTGCTCGTGGCGGGACCGCGCGGCCTTGTAGTCGGCGAACTTGAGGGTGACGTCCGGGTCGTCGCACTCGCACTCGCTGCGCAGCATGAAGAACGCATCGATGTCGAGGCCGCGTCGCAGCAACTCCTCGCCGAGTCGGACGAGGACCTCGGGGCGCTTGTCGCAGTGTTCCCGCCAGTTGTTCCAGATCGCCCGGTGGTGCAGGCGGGCGTCGGCGAGGCCGAGCACCTGCTCGAGCTCGTCGAGGCGGTGCAACAGCTCCTTCTTCGAGTGGCCGCGGGTGCCGTTCGCGGCGAGGCGGCGCGGGTCCTTGGGGAAGTAGCGCAGCGGTTGCTTGCGCGTCGCGCGGCGTCGGCGGTTGCGCTGGCGCTCGAACACGGATCGGAACCGCGACTGTCGGAACATCGGCGTCAGGTAGGCCTGCACCGGCGGGGCATCCGCGAGCAGCATCGTCACCGGCGTGCCGAGGATCGGGTGGGGGCGGGGTCGGGCGATCTCCTCGGCGAGGAACACGCGCCGCGGTGTCCACGTCGTCTGGCTGCCGTGACCGGGGATCTCGACGGTCATCGTGCCGCTCTGCTGGCTGGCGCGTTCGGCGTCCTCGATGTCCACTCCGGCGAAGAAGACCTTGCTCGAGAACCCGACCAACACGGCGCCGGCCTCCTGCCGGTAGAGCGCGTGGATCTGGCTCAGGCCCTGCACGGCGGCGACCACCGACACGCGGCGGGAACGCAGGGTGTTGAGGTAGACCGGGAAGCGCGGGATCGCCCCGATCGCCGAGCCGAACTCGTCGATGACCACCGACAGCGGCGTCTGCAGGCGGGAGTCGGGGCGCCGTTCGGCGGCGTCGATCGCGCGGTCGAAGATCTGCTGCACCAGCACGTTGAAGATCGGTCGCAGCACTTCGAGGCGGGTCTCGTTCATCTCGACGACCAGC
>DRKG01000532.1 GCA_011051855.1 bacterium
CTGCTGCTCAACGATGGCCACTTCGTGAGCCATGAAGGCTCGTGCAACGGGTCGACCGGCGTGGCACCGAAGATCCGGGCCTTGCCGAACACCTATCCGCAGATCGGGCAGAACTTCGACGTGTTGCTCAACGACGGCCCGCCGAACTCGTTCGCGACGTTGGTGCTGAGCCTGCAAACGAGCAGCTATCTCGGCATCAGTTTGCCCTTCGACATGACGCCGTTGGGCGCGCCCGGGTGCACGTTCTGGACCGGCTGGGAGGTGTTCTTCGGGCTGGTGGCGGTGGATGCCAGCGGCAACGCGACGCATACGCTGTTCTTTCCGGCGACGTTGCCGGGGCAGCCGAGGTTCTATGCGACCTGGCTGACGCTCGATCCGAGCGCGAACTCATTCGGTTTGGTGCCGTCGGGGTTTGCTACCTTGATCCTGTAGCGGAAGCTTCGAGTGCTGTGAAGGCGCGGTCGAGTTCTGCCAGCAGGCAGTCGGCGGCAACCGCGTCGAACGACATCGGCGGCCGGATCTTCAGCACGTTGTCGAACGGGCCGTCGGTGCCGATCAGCACTCGTCGTCGCCGCAGCGAGTTCTTGACGAAGGCCGCAGCCTCGGGGTCGGGCGTGCGCCGTTCGGGATCGCGGACCAGTTCGACTCCGAGGAAGAACCCGCGGCCGCGCACGTCGCCGATGCACGCATGGCGACGGTGCAGTTCGCGCAAGCCCGTCAGGATGCGTTCGCCGGTCCGCTGCGCATTGGCAGCAAGCTGCTCGTCGCGCATCACGTCCAACACCGCGAGACCGGCGGCCATCGCGACCGTGCTGCCCCCGAACGTGCTGAAGAACTCCGGGCCGTCGGCGAACGAATCGGCGATCGCGCGCGTGGTCGCGACGGCACCCAGCGGAAAGCCGTTGCCGAGCGGTTTGCCGAGCACCAGCACGTCGGGCACGACGGCCTGGGGTTCGAACCCGAAGCAGTTCTCGCCGGTGCGCCACAGCGCGGTCTGCACGTCATCGGCGATGCACACGCCGCCGGCTTGGCGCACGGCTGCATAGACATCGCGCAAGAAGCCACCGGGGAGTTCGAGCTGGCCACCGACGCTCGGAAGGCATTCACACAGATAGGCCGCCAGGCCCCGGTCGCCGGCCGCGACCTCACCGACGACCCGCGCGACCTCGGCCGCGAAGCGCGTGCCCGCGCCATCACCACGGTAGCGGCCACGGTAGACGTCCGGCTGCACGGTCACGTGGACCCAATCGGGCTTGGGCGGAGCCCCCGCCTGCCGGAACTTGTAGGGGCTCATCGCCATCGCCGCGTTGGTGTGGCCGTGGTAGCCGTGGTCCATCACGCACACGTCATGTCCGCCGGTGTGTTTGCGCGCCAGCCGCAGCGCCAGTTCGTTTGCTTCGCTGCCGGACGCGGTGAAGAAGAACACCGACAGTGGTGGTGGCAGCAGTTCGCGCAGGCGGTCGGCGTAGCGTTGCATGCCGTCGTGCAGATAGCGGGTGTTGGTCGCCAGCAGCGCGGTCTGCTCCTGCACCGCGCGCACCACGCGCGGGTGGCAGTGTCCGACGTGGGGAACGTTGTTGTAGGCGTCGAGGAACCGCCGGCCTTCGGCGTCGAACAGGAAGTGGCGGTGGCCGCGCACGAGCCGCAGCGGCCGCTCGTAACTGGTGCGCAGATTGCCGGCGAAGCGCGCGCGACGGCGCTCGGCGAGGTCGGGATACGGGTCGACGTAGCGTGCGCGTTCGTCGAGCCCGAGCAGTGGCGATGGGTCGGGGTGTACGAGGAGGTGGGCGGCCAGATCGTCCGGGTCGGCGACGCCCCACGGCACGGCCGACAGGCGATCGGGGTCGCTCGCCAGAACCTGGAAGTGCAGGTGTGGCGGCCAACCACCGTTCTCTTCGGTTGTGCCGAGGGCGGCGAACGCCTCGCCCGCGGCGATCGCGTCGCCGATCTGCAGGCGCTCGATGCTCGCGGGGGCGAGGTGGCCGTAGAGCGTGCCGAAGCGCGTGCCGTCGGGCAGCTCGTGAGCGAGCACGACGACGCCGCCGTAGTCGAGGGCAGCCGAGCAGGTCGTGCGCATGGCCACGCGCCCCGGCAACGGGGCCGCGACTTCGCTGCCGGCCGCGCAGAACACGTCGACGCCGAGGTGCACGGTACGGCGGCTGGCGTTCGGCTGGCCGCCACCGAAGACCGCATCGGTGTAGATCGGCCTCGGCTCGGCGTAGCGGCCGATGGCGACGGGGTGGCCGCCCCTCTGCATCTGCCGTGCGATCCGCTCGGCGGCCTGCTCGACGTCGAACCGGTTCGGATCGTCACCGCCGGTGGTCGAGGCGAACGACAGGTCGAGCACGGCCGCCGACGACACGGGCAACACGGGCCGGAACGCGCTCCCAGCTTCCCGCAGGAACGCGGCGACGCGCGCCGCCTGCGCTCCGGGCCGAAGTCCACAGGCCAGGCGCAGCCGTTCGGCCGCGACCGCGTGGCTACGGCCGTGGATCCTCCGCAGCACGCGTTCGGCGTCGGCCCGGCTGACCGACACGTAGGGGTCGTCCGGGCGCCGCTGTCGTTGCACTTCGCTGTTGGTGATGCTGACCGCGAGGCGTGCCTCGACCAGCGGCACGACCAGCGCGAGTTCGTCGCCTGTCAGTGCGAGTTCGGCGTGGTAGCCGCGGGTCACCGCGTCGATGGCGACCAGCGGATCGGGCATGTGCATCGCGGTGTAGCTGGCCGCGATCGCGACTTCGGCGACCAACGCGCTGCGGCACAGGTCGCCGAAGTCGATCAGGCCCGCGAGGTCGTCGCCGCGCAGCAGCACGTTGTGGTCGTTTGCGTCGTTGTGCACGACGGCGGTTCGCACATGCTGCAGCGCTGGCGCGGTATGCCGTTCGAACTCCGCGCACACCGTCGCAACCATCTCGCGCAGCTCCGGGTCGTCGATTGCGTGCACGTGCGGGCGGATCCACATCGCCTGGCGCAGATCCCACTTGAAGGTGCGGTCGGCGCGTTTGTCGGCGAAGTCGGCCAAGGCGCGGTCGAGGCGCGCCAGTGCGCCGCCGAGGCGTTCGCACAGTGCAGGCGGCACGTCGTCGCGGATGGCGAGCAGTTCACCGGGCAGCCAGGTCGCGATCCAGACGAGGCGCGCCCGACCGTCGGTCATGAGCCGGCTGCACGGGGCGCCCGCCCGCGTGCGCACGACGCGCGGCACCGGCAGCGTCGCGTCGGCCGCGGCGACGTGCTCGAGGGCCGCGATCTGCAGTTCGAGTTCGTCGCGGCTGCCGCTTTCCGCCTGGACCTTGACCAGCAGCGTGGTGTCGTCGGTCGCAAGCCGCAGGTTGACGTCGCATTCACCGGGCAGCGGCGTCAGTTCGCCCGACAGGCCGTAGTCGCGCAGCAGCAGCTCGGCCAGAGCCGGGCGCGCGCCGGAGAGGAATGCTTCCGAGTGCACCTGCGGAGTCTTCCGGCACCGGTGCCGCCGCGCAAGCGTGGAGCTCTGCGGGATCGAGCGCATACCATGCGCCGATGGCTGATGACGTGTTCCGCGATCTGCGGGTCGAGTACGGCGACGATGCCCTGCGGCGCGCGGACCTGCCGGCCGACCCGATCGCGCTGTTCCGCTCCTGGCTGCAGGGCGCCGCCGACGCCGGCGTCAGCGAGCCCAACGGCATGGCGCTGGCGACGTGCGGGCCGGACGGGCAACCGCACTGCCGCGTGGTCCTGCTGCGGCAGCTCGATGGCCGCGGGTTCGGCTTCTTCACCAACCGCGACAGTGACAAGGGCGTCGAACTGCGGGCGAACGCGCGGGCCGCGGCGACTTTCTGGTGGCCGGCACCGCGCATGCGGCAGGTGCGCATCGAGGGGGTCGTAGGCGAACTGCCCGACGCCGACTCCGATGCCTACTTCGCCCAGCGTCCGCGGCGGGCGCAGCTGTGCAGCGCCGCGTCGCCGCAGAGTCGGGTGGTCGCCAGCCGGGCGGCGCTGGAGGCTCTGGTCGA
>DRKG01000533.1 GCA_011051855.1 bacterium
CACCGCCAGCCCGATCGCGGGCGGCCCGATCACGGTGACCGCCAGCACGCCCGGCTCGCAGACCAACGGCGTCTTCAACCTGTTCGCGCGCAAGCTGACCGCGACCGCGGTCACCGGCTCATCGCTGCTGATCCTTTCGGCCTTGAACACGACCACCGCGGTGCCGGCGAACGTGCCCTACATCGTGATGATGTCGTTCCCCGGCTCGCCGACCCTGCCGACGCCGATCGGGCCGCTCTGCACCGACCCGGGTTACGCGCTGACGGTGGTCCTCGAGGACGGCGTCGGGGCGTTCGGAGGCATCTCGTTCTCCGGCACCGGTGCGATCGGCAATCCGGGCAAGACCTGGATCTACCAGGGGGTGCCGATGGGGCTGTTCTCCGGCTTCCAGATGAGCTTCCAGGCGATCGGATTCGATCCGGTCACCGGCTGGTTCCGCACCAACTGCGAACTCGAGCAGTTCTGACCGGCGGCGGCTCCGGCGCCCGGCACGGCGAGGCAATCCGTGCCGGGGCCCGGTCCTGTCTTGACCGGTAGGGGGTGGATCCGCACAATCCTCGCCCCCTTTCTCTTCCCGGAACTCCGCCCCGAAGCCCAGATGTCGTCGCGCCCGCTAGCCGTGATCTGCCTCGCCGCAGGTCTGGGCAAGCGCACCAAGGTCAGCATGCCCAAGGTGTTGCTGCCGCTGTGTGGCCGCACCCTGGCGGAGCACGCGCTGCGGGCCGCCGCCGAGCTCGAGCCGGCGCGCACCGTGGTGGTGCTGCACAACCAGATGGAGAAGGTGCAGGCCGAGCTGGCCAAGTCGCTCTTCGGCCGCTTCTCCGAGATCGCCTACGTCGACCAGGGTGAACCCAAGGGCACCGGCCACGCGGTGCAGGTCGGCATGCAAGCGCTCGACGGGTTCGTCGGCGACGTCGTGGTGATCTACGGTGACATGCCGCTGATGACAGCGGCGACGCTGCGGCAGTTGGTCGCGTTGCGCTCTGAGGCGGCGTGTTCGGCGCTGACGGCGTTTCCCGAGGACCCGCACGGTTTCGGCCGCATCCTGCGCGATGGCACGGGGCGCTTCGTCGGCATCCGCGAACAGAAGGACTGTTCGCCGGACGAGGCGTCGATCGACGAGGTCAACTGCGGCTTCTACTGCTTCGACAGCGAGAAGCTCCGGCCGGCGCTGGCGCGGTTGCAGCCGAACAACGCGCAGGGCGAATACTACCTGACCGACGTCATCGCCGATTTCGTCGCGGCCGGTGAGGTGCTGCCCACCCTCGTCGCCGAGGACCTCGACGAGGTGCTCGGCGTCAACTCGCTGGCCGACCTGGCGGTCGTGCAGGCCCTGATGCAGGAGCGCATCCTGCTGCGCCACCTCGACAACGGCGTGCTGATCGTCGACCCCGGCGCGACCTGGATCGACGACGACGTCGAGATCGGCCGCGATACGAAGATCCTGCCGGGCACGGTGCTCGCCAAGGGCTGCCGCATCGGCTCAGGCTGCGAGGTCGGGCCGTTCGCGCATTTGCGCGCCGGCACCGTGCTCGAAGACGGGGCTGCAGTGGGCAACTTCGTCGAGGCGAAGAAGGCCCACCTCGGCAGCGGCGCGAAGGCCAAGCACCTGACCTACCTCGGCGACGCCGAGGTAGGCGCGAATGCGAACATCGGTTGCGGCACGATCACCGCCAACTACGACGGCGTGAACAAGCATCGCACGAAGATCGGTGCGCGCGCGTTCATCGGCAGCGGCACGGTGCTGTGCGCGCCGGTCGAGGTCGGCGAAGACGCGATGACCGCTGCCGGTGCCGTGGTCAAGCCGGGCACGGTGATCGACCCGCAACAACTGTGGCTCGGCGTGCCGGCCCGCTATCTGCGGCAACGCGAGCTGCCGCCCCGCAAGGGTGGGGCCCGAGACGGAGGGCAGAAGGCATGAGGATGCGCGGCGAACGTCTGCGCGTGTTCAGCGGCACCGCGCACCAGCGGCTGGCGCAGGACGTCTGCGCGTTCATGGGGGTTCCGCTCGGCGCGGCGTCGCTGCAGCGGTTCCCGGACGGCGAGCTCGACCTCAAGGTCGAATGCGATGTGCGCGGCGCCGACGTGTTCGTGATCCAGCCGACCTGCCCGCCGGTGCACGACAATCTGTTCGAACTGCTGTCGTTCGGCGACTGCCTGCGGCGCGCGTCGGCCGATCGCATCACCGCGGTGATTCCGTACTTCGGCTACGCCCGCAGCGACCGCAAGGACGAGGGGCGCGTGCCGATCAACGCCAAGCTGGTCGCCAACATGCTGGTTTCCGCCGGCTACCACCGGGTGGTCACGGTCGACCTGCACGCCGCGCAGATCCAGGGCTTCCTCGACATTCCGGTCGACCACCTCTACGCGCGGCCGGTGATGATCGAGCGTGTGCGCCAGCTCGGGGCGCAGAACATCAAGGTCGTGTCGCCCGACATCGGCGGCACCAAGCTTGCGCGCGCCTACGCCAAGAACCTCGGCTGTGACCTGGCGATCATCGACAAGCGCCGCATCAGCGGCGAGCAGACGGTGATCGAGAACATCATCGGCGAGGTCGACGGCCACGACGTGCTGTTGGTCGACGACATGGTCTCGACCGGTGGCTCGATCGTCGACGCCGCGCGCATCGTCAAGGAGAAGGGCGCCAACCGGGTGTTCCTGACCGCGACCCACGCGGTGCTCGCCGGCAACGCGGTCGAGCGCCTCAACTCGGCCGACGTCGAGAAGATCCTGTTCGCCGACACGATCCCGCTGCCCGACGAACGGTTGCAGCGGCTCGAAGTCTGCTCGATGGCGCAGTTGCTCGCGCGCGCCATCGACCGCATCCACCGCAGCGAGAGCGTCAGCAAGTTGTTCGAGAGCGAAAGCTGACCTCCCTACGCATTCCAACTGTCCGTATTCCCAACTGCACCGTCCGATTGTCGTCGAGGTAACCCCATGGAACTCGCCCGCCTGAAGGCCGAACGCCGCTCCGCGCTCGGCCGCAACCAGATCAAGAAGCTGCGCTCCGAAGGCTGGATGCCGGCCGTCGTCTACGGCGGCGAAGGCAAGGAGCCGCTGTCGATCCAGATCTCCGAATGGGAGCTGGAACAGCACGTCAACTCCCACCACAAGGTCTACGAGCTGGACATCGACGGTTCGGCGCAGTCGGCGTGGCTGCAGGACGTCGCGTGGAAGGCCACGACCGATCGCCCGCTGCACGCCGACTTCCTGCGCATCGACCTCGACCAGCCGATGGAGGCCGATCTCGAGATCACGCTGATGGGGCATCCCGCCGGCCTGTCTCGCGGTGGCGCGTTGATCAAGGACAACCTGATCATCCGCGTGAAGGCCAAGCCGCTGGATCTGCCGGCCGGGCACGAGGTCGACATCAGCCCGATGGACACCGGCACGGCGCTGCGGGCCAAGGATCTGAAGCTGCCCGACGGGGTCGAGATCGCCGTCAACCCGGAACTGCCGATTTGCCGCGTCACCGGCGGGGCTGCGGTGCCGGCTGGCGACGAGGCTGGTGACGCCGGCGAGGCCGGCGACAGTTGATCCGCCGCCGGCCGCACGCAGGGCTTGCCCGCGGCCGGTCGGATGCGTAACCTGCTCGCCCCTCCAACACCGTCATGGGTTGGCATCGGATTGTGATCGGCATCGGCAACCCCGGTGCCGAGTACGAATCCACCCGACACAACGTCGGCTTCATGGTGCTCGACCTGTTGGCGGAACGGCTGGGACTCTCCTTCGCTCGCCTCGAGCGCCGCGGGCCGGATGGCTCGAAGCGGTTCTCGGGCAAAGTGAAGGCGCAGGTCGCGGAAGGACGCAGCAAGGGCAAGTCGTTCTTGCTGGTCAAGCCGCAGACCTACGTCAATCTCACCGGTGAAGTCGCTGCGCCGCTGCTGCGGTCCAGTCGGCGTTCGCCGGACGCGCTCTTTGTAATCGTCGATGACCTGAACCTACCGCTGGGCCGGATGCGACTCCGGCCGTCGGGGAGTGCAGGGGGCCACAACGGTCTCAAGTCGGTCCAGCAGTTGTTGCAGACCGATGCATACCCCCGTCTCCGTCTCGGTATCGGACCACCCGCCGGCGAACAAGACGACGCCGACGGCTCCGAAGGGCGATTGAAGGCAGCAGCGCTGCGCGGCCGTGACTGGCCGGACTTCGTCCTGGCTCCATTCCTCCCGGAGGAACGTGAGGTTCTTGGTCGTGTTCTGGTTCGCGCCGCCGACTGCACGCAAGCGTGGCTCGAAGGCACGGACCTGCAGTCCCTGATGGGAACCTTCAACGGAACCTTCAACAACGAAAACCTCGGTTCCTGACCCGGCCGGACACGTCGTCCGACCATTGGGGTCCGAACCATTCGGGCTTCGGCCCGGGAGTGATAGTCTTGACCAACCGCACCCGCACCTACGAATGCATGTGCCTCCTGGACAACCGGGAGGTGCGCAAAGGCTGGGAACCGCTCAAGGAAGCGGTCGCCGGCCTGTTCACCAAGCACAACGCCAAGGTCCTCAGCAACCGCCGCTGGGACGAGCGCCGGCTGGCCTACCCGATCAAGGGGCAGAACCGCGCCACCTACCTGCTGGTCTACTTCCAGTCGGACACGCAGGCGCTGCCGGGCCTGCGGCGCGACCTCGAGTTCAGCGAGTCGATGCTGCGCTACATGATCACCGAGTGTGAGGACGTGCCGGCCGACGCCTACGAGCCCGAGGCCGACTTCGATGTCGACGCGATCCCGCAGGACGACGCGCCCGACGTCGAGCCTGCGGCCAGCGAAGGCGAAGGCGAAGCCGACGGCGGCAAAGCCGAGGAGGCCAAGGAAGCAGAGGGCGCCAAGGAAGGTGAGGCCAAGGCCGAAGCTCCCGAAGCGTCGGCCGCGGCCGCCGAAGGCGACGCCGAGCCCCAGGCCGCCACCGATGGTGGCGAGGAGAACAAGTGATGACCGACAACGAACCCGCCAAGACCGCTACCCCGGCGGCGCCGGCAGCACCCGCGACCGAGTCGCCGTCGTCCGGCTCGGCGCCGGCTCCCCGCAAGACCCGCTTCGGCCGCTTCGGCAGCCGTCGCAAGCTGGTCGAGCCGGAGGAGCCGCTCGACTACAAGAACGTCGCCTACCTGGCGAAGTTCTTGTCCGCCAACGGCCGCATCCAGTCGCGCAAGCGCACCGGATTCTCCGGCCAGAACCAGCGCAAGCTCGCCACCGCGATCAAGCGTGCGCGCATCGTCGGCCTGCTGCCGTTCGTGGGGAGGATGTAGGCGATGGAACTCCTGTTGAAGCAGAACGTCGAGCACCTCGGCCGCACCGGTGACGTCGTCGACGTCAGGCCGGGCTACGCGCGCAACTACCTGTTGCCGCGCGGCATGGCCGTGATGGTCACCAAGTCGAACATGGCCGAGGTCGAACGCGCGCGCGCGATGGCCCTGGCCGAGGAGCAGGCGCGCGTCGCCGGGCTCAAGGACCTCGCCACCAAGCTTGCCGAGGCCTCGGTCACGATCGAGGGCAAGGCGAACGAGGATGGCCACCTGTTCGGTTCGGTCGGCGCCGTGCAGATCGCCGCAGCGTTGCGCGACAAGGACATCCCGGTCGACGACAAGCAGGTCCGCCTCGAGAACCCGCTGAAGGAGATCGGTGTCTACGACGTGGCGGTGCACCTGCACGCCGACGTCGAGGCGACGATCAAGGTCTGGGTCGTCCAGCAGAAGCCCGAGTAGGCGCCGCGCCTGCTCGGAACCGCCGCGTCCCGGTCCGACCGAGGTCGACTTGAACGAAGCGATCCGCGTTTCCATGGTCAGCCTCGGCTGCGCCCGCAACCTCGTCGACTCCGAGGTGCTGCTCGGCCACGTGCTCGAAGAAGGCCTGCAGGTGGTCTCCGAACCGCAGGATGCCGACGTCGTCGTCGTCAACACCTGCGGCTTCATCGAGACCGCCAAGCAGGAATCGATCGACACGATCTTGTCGGTTGCGAGCCTCAAGCAGGAAGGCAACCTCAAGGGGGTCGTGGCGGTCGGTTGCCTCGCGCAGCGCTACGGCGAGCAGCTCAGCGAGCAGATCCCGGAACTCGATGCGGTGTTCGGCCTGTCCGACTACTCGGGCGTGCCTGGCGTCGTGCGCAAGATCGTCAACGGCAGCGAACGCCGCTGGACGGCGACGGTCGACGGTGGCCGGCCGAAGGGACCGCGCAGCGACCAGAAGCGCTGCCTGCTGACGCCGACCAGCTTCGCCTACCTGCGCATCTCCGAAGGCTGCGACCACACCTGCACCTTCTGCGCGATCCCGCAGATGCGCGGCCGCAACCGCAGCAAGCCGATCGACGTGCTGGTCGACGAGGCCGAAGGGCTCGCTGCCGCCGGTGTCAAGGAGCTGGTGGTGGTGGCCGAGGACAGCACCGCCTACGGGCTCGACGTCGACGGCAAGCGGCGCATCCACGAACTGCTCGAGCGCCTCGGTGACATCGACGGCATTCGGTGGATCCGGCTGATGTATGCCTACCCGCACACCGTGCTGCCGGCGTTGACGACGTTCCTGCGCGAGCATCCCAAGGCGGTCCAGTACCTCGACATCCCGATCCAGCACATCAGCTCGAAGATGCTGCGGGCGATGAAGCGCGGCGTGAAGAGCGAGCAGGTGCGCGGCATCCTCGATCGGCTGCGCCAGGAGGTGCCGGGCATCGTCGTGCGTTCGACGTTGATCACCGGCTTCCCCGGCGAGACCGAGCAGGACTTCGCCGAACTCGAAGGCTTGGTGCAGGACTACCGGTTCGAGCGGCTGGGCGTGTTTCCGTATTCGCGCGAGGAGGACACGGCGGCCTTCGACTTGCCCGATCAGGTGCCGCACGAACTCGCCGAGCGGCGGGCGGAGCGGCTGATGGCGCAGCAACTCGAGGTGATGCGCGCCTACCACGCGTCGCGCGTCGGCACCGAAGTCGAAGTGCTGGTCGACGGCTTCGACGAGAGCGGCGAGTTCTTGGTCGGTCGCAGCCGGGCCGACGCGCCCGAAGTCGATGGCCGCGTGCTGCTCGCGCGGGATTCGTGTGCGCCCGGCGAACTGGTGCGTGCGAAGATCGTCGCTGCTGGCGACTATGAATGCACCGCCGAGGTCGTGGCACCGCGCGCCGGCGACCCACCGCAGCCATGAACATCCCGAACACGATCACGATGGCCCGGCTGTTCATGACGGCGCTCGTGTTCGTGTGCCTGGAATGGCACGCACCGGTGCAGCAGCACGGTTCGACGACGTTGCCGTGGCTCGCGTTCGCTCTGTTTCTGCTGGCGGCGGTCACCGACTTCCTCGATGGCTACCTGGCGCGCCGCTGGAACATGGTGACCGCGTTCGGCCGCATCGCCGACCCGTTCGCCGACAAGATCCTGATCGCCGGCACGATGATCTCGTTGCTGCAGTTCGACCGCGCGACCGTGGTGCTGACGCACTGGTACGTCGTCGTCGTGATCGCGCGCGAGTTCCTGGTCACGGCCATCCGCGGCTACGTCGAATCGACCGGGCAGGCGTTCGGCGCCGACCGGCTCGGCAAGTGGAAGATGTTCTCGCAGTGCTGGACCGTCGGCGCGCTGTTGGCGATGGTCGCGTCGTGCGACTGGTTCCACTGGGCTGCGGTCGGCGGCTTCTGGGTGAGCCTCGTGCTGACCGTCGTCAGCGGCCTGAACTACTGCTTCAAGGCGCGCCATATCATTCTCGAGGGAGGGGCCTGATGGGCGACGGGGCGAAGGTCGGATCACCGTTGGATGCGGTCCGTTGGTTGTTGATCACCAGTGGCGGCCTCGGCCTGTCGCCGTTTGCCCCCGGCACCGTCGGCACGTTCGGCGGCGTCGTGCTCGGCGTCACCGCACAGTGGCTGTGGCCCGATCGCGCGCTCGTGATCTGGTCGGGTCTGGCCGTGCTCCTGTTCGTTTGGGGCAGCCTGCAGTCCGATTACGTCGCCCGCACCTGGCCCAAGAAGGATCCGGGGGCGTTCGTGCTCGACGAGGTCGTCGGCTACCTGGTCACGCTGATCGTCTACGCGTTGTTGGCGCAGAAGCTGCCGGGCGCGCTCGGCCACGCCGGTGCGTTCTTCTGGTTCCGCGTCTTCGACGTGCTCAAGGTCCAGCCGGCGCGCTGGCTCGAAGGGCTTCCGGGTGCCTGGGGCATCATGGCGGACGACCAGATGGCCGGGGTCTACGCCGGCATCGGCCTCTACTTGACCCTGCCGATCGTCGTCGGTTGAGCGGCCTTTTCGGGCCCCGCTTCGTACCTCGTTGCCGGGTGGCGCGGGGGAGGCCATGATCGGGCGCCCATGGCACGCAAGAGCAGCAAGTCCACCGGTCGTCTCGCCCGCAGGCTCGCGCTCGGTTGTGCGTTCGCGGGGTTCGTCGGCGGGCTGTTGGTGACCGTGGCCGTCGTGCAGAACATGGCTGCGGCGATCGACGACGCGGACGTCGTGCGGCGCGGCTGGCAGGTCGGCCTCGGCCTGTCGCTGCTGTGCGCGATCCTGTGCGGTGGGGCTGCGATGGCGTTCGGCGGGCGGCTCGCCACCCGCATCAAGGACATCGGGCTGGCGGTCGGCAAGCTCGGCCGTGGCGGCAGTGAAGTCCGGGTGCGCTACGACGGCAACGACGAGGTCGCGGGCCTCGGCAAGGCCGTGCAGTACCTCGCGACCGACCTCGCCGCCTTGCTCAGTTCGGAGGAGGATGCGGGCGGCGCGCCGGCGTCGATGGATCCGATGGTCAAGCAGTTGCGGGACAAGACGGTGCCGGGTGCGCCCCCGCGCGTGCCGGGCTTCGAGATCGACGCGGCGATCAGCAACGGCTCGCGCGGCGGGCTCGACTACTTCGACGTCGTCGTCAACCCGAACGATGCTGCCGAGGCCGTCGCCTACGTGGTGACGGGGGAAGGCCACGGGGCCGTCTCGGTCTACGCTTGCCGGCTGGCGCACGATGAACTGCAGCGGGCACTGCGGCAGGGGGCGACACCGCGGCGCGCGTTGGCCCACACCAACAAGGTGATGAAGAGGCACCTGCCGCCGGGCGCGTGCGCGACCGCGACGCTGCTCCTGATCGGCGGTGACGCCTGCAAGCTCTACCAGGCCGGCGCGCACACACCGCTGTTGATCTGCCAGCGCGGTGAAGTGCTCGAACTGAACGCCGAGGGCATCGCACTCGGCCTCGACGACGGTCCGGTGTTCGAGAAGTCGCTCCGGCCCCAGGAGATCGCGATGAGCCCCGGCACCCGGCTGGTCGTCGGCAACGAGGCGCTGCTGCGCGTCGAGGGGCTGCTCGACCTGCTGCCGCAGCATTCGCCGCGCCACACCAACATGTTCATGAACATGGTGCTCGGTTCGGTCGAGCAGGACGCCGGCGACGAAGGGTTGCGCGAGGACGTCGTGCTGATCACCGTCAAGAAGGCGGGGCAGGATGACTGAGTCCGGGGGGACACCGCCGGGCGGTCGCGCGCCCGAGGGCACGTTCCAGCGGTTGATCGAAGACATCTACTTCGATCGCGACTTCGCCCGCGGCAGCGACAAGACGTTGCTGTGGTTCTGCGAAGAGGTCGGCGAGCTGGTGCGCGCGATCCGACGTGGCGCCAAGGACCGGGAGAACCTCGAGGAAGAGTTCGGCGACGTCTACGCGTGGTTGGCGACGCTCGCCTCGATCCACGGCGTCGACCTCGAGGCGATCGGGCGCGAGAAGTACGGCGGCGGCTGTCCGCGCTGTCGGGCCACGCCGTGCGCGTGCCCGGCGCACTGAGCGACGGCGACCCGGGCCGGCCGCGACGTGTTACCCTCTCGTCGTTCCGGCAATCTTCTCCGGCAGCCGCGTAGGCCCGATCTGCCCGCGACCGTCCCCGTAGCCCGCATGTCCCCCGAACCTGGCCAGCCTGCTGCCTCCGAGCGCCCAGCCGACTGGGAATCCTTCTACCGTGACTACCGCAAACCGGGCTACGTGGAGGGGTTCGAGATAACCACGAAGCTCGG
>DRKG01000534.1 GCA_011051855.1 bacterium
CCGCAGGACAAGAAGCTGAAGGCGCTGGAGGCCCCGCCGCGACTGCGCATCGGTTCCAACAACCGCATCCGGGAACACGTCACGATCCACGGCGGCACCCCGTTCGGCGGCGGCACGACGACGATCGGCTCCCACAACATGCTGCTCGTGGGCGCCCACATCGGTCACGACGCGACCGTCGGCAGCCACGTCGTGTTCACCAACGGCGCGATGGCCGCCGGGCACACCGAGATCGGCGACCGCGCGATCCTCGGGGCGATGGTCGGCATCCACCAGTTCGCCCGCGTCGGCAAGCTGGCGATGGTCGGCGCCGGCGCGATGGTCTCGCACGACGCGCCGCCGTTCGCGATGATCCAGGGGGACCGCGCCAAGCTGGTCGCGGTCAACAAGGTCGGACTCAACCGCAACGGCTACACGGCCGAACAGAAGGCTCTCGTCAAACGCGTGTTCCGACTACTGTTCTGGCGTGCCGGCACCCTGCACCAGCGACTCGAGTTCGTCCGCAGCAGCTCCTTGCACGCGGACCCGATCTGCCGGGAGATCGTCGACTTCGTCGCCGCCAGCAAACGCGGCATCTGCAGCCCACGCTCCGGCCTCCGCCACCCGGCAGGCGGCGCCGAGCCGGCCGGCCAGGATGACGCCGCGACGGCTTGACGGCGCCTCGACGCGGGCGTCCGCCATCGCCGCCGCCCTTCTGCTGGCACTGCCGACCGCGGCCCAGGCCAAGCCCGCCGACGTACGCGAGCGGCCGGTGACACAGTTCACCACCCCCGACGGCAGTCGGTTCGCGCTGGTCGTCGACGACAGCATGGACCTGGTCCACTGGTCGGTCGCGACCTGGGCCGACGGGCGCGACGATCCTGCCGGACTCGAGGGGCTTGCGCTGACCACCGCGCAGGCGTCGCTCGGCGGCACGTGGCAGACCGGCAGCAAGGACCCCGCGGCCGAACGGCAGCTACTCGCCAAACTCGACGAGGCATGGCAGCGGCGCCTGCTGGAACCGGCCGACGCCGCCGCCAACGAGTCGATCGTCGCCCTCGACAAGGCTTGCGCCGAGTTGGGCGACGTGCGCACGTTCGCCCGCGTTTTGGCCGCGGCTCCGGTGCACCGCGCCGAAGTCGTCGACCGCGGCCACGTCGCGGTGTTGGCGCTGACGACGGTCGCCGAGGCACTGCCGACGGTCGCCGAACTGCTGCTCGAACGGCGCGAACAGCAGGCCCTGCGCGGCCTCTACCGCACCTGGATGAGCAACCTGCTGGCCCGCATGCAGCGCTTCGCGAGCGATCGCGACCGCCGCATGCACGCCGAAGTGCTGGCGCTGCTGATGCCGTTCTCGCCGGCGGCAGCGCAACTCGAGCCACCACAGAACCGCGCGCCGCGCCGCGCGCAGGCGCTGTCGACGTGGGCACACAGCCAACACCCGACCCGCACGGCGCACGTGCTGTACGGCAACTTCGACGCCGACGCGACGCGCACGGTGCTCGAACGGGTGTTCTCCGACACTTCGTTGCCGGACCCGCCACCGGAGCGCGAACTGCGGCTGCGGCCGCTGACCACCCAGCGTCGTTCGGTCGTTCCCGGTGCCGGGCCGCGCATCACGATGGCGTGGGTGCTGCCCCCGATCGCCGACCCGTTCGTTCTGCGGGCCTGCCTCGCGTTCCTGTTCGACGGCGAGCACGGCGTCGTGCTGCGCAAGATGCGACGACGACACCAAGGGCTCGAGATCACCGCGATGGCGCCGTGGCCGCCGCGCGAGAACGGCCGCAGCCTGCTGCTGCTGGATCTGCGCACGCCCGAAGCCACCGCCACCATCGCCGACGAGTTGGTTGCACTCTGCCGACGAGCCGCGAACGAGGAACTCCCGCAGGGGCACTACTACCGCGCCAACGTTGCCATGCAGCGCGAATGGCTGACGGCGGCGGCGTCCCCGCGAGAACTCGCGATGACGCTGGCCGAAACCGCCCTGGTCTGGCCGGCGTTGCCGGTCTCGCCGGACCAGCCTCGGGCGCGCAAGGGGGCCCAGATCCGTGATCTGATCGCGCAGATGTTCGCTTCGCAGCCGGTGATCGTGGAGGGACGCCCGTGATGCCCCGCACACGCTTTGCACCCGCGGGGCTTGCGCTCCTGCTGGCGCTGTCGGGTTGTGACACGCCGCCGGCGCCACCGCCGGTGGACCCCACGCCACCGTCCGACCCGCAGTCGGCGAAGACGACAGGAGCGCCGGCCGCGCAACTGATCCAGCTCGACAACGGCCTTGCCACCTACCTGGAAATCGCCCCCCGCGGCATGCCGAGCCAGATCACATTCGGTGTGTTCGCGGGCTCGTTGTTCATGGCACCGGGGCTGGCCGAGCTGACCGCGCACGTCATCGTGCAATCGGCCGACCCGAAATCCGGACGGCGCAGCCTGGCGCAACAGATCCGGGCCGCCGGCGGAACCGTCGACGTGAACGTGGGCCTGACTTCCACCTGGATCGACATCCGGGTGCCGGCCGGCCGCGAACCGACGGCGCTCGCCGCCCTGCGCG
>DRKG01000535.1 GCA_011051855.1 bacterium
AAAGATATGACCGAACTGCTGGCAGGCCTGGCCGACCGTCGGCGTGTAGACGATCGGCATCAGCTCGGTCAGGTTGTCGATCAGCACGCGGAAGTAGAGCGTCTCGTTGCGGTCCTGCAGTGCCGCCAGCGCGATGTGCCGATGCAGGTCGTCACCGGCGTCGCGGATGTTCGCCAGGGCGCGTTCGGCCTGCTCGGCCATGCCGAACACGCCGGGCGGCAACAGGCCGCGCAGCCGCAGGGCATCGCGCTCGATGCGCGAGAACGCCGTGCCCTTGTTGCGGCGCGGGTCGTGCAGCAGCTCGGCGCCGAGCCGCATGTGGCCGCCTCGTTCGAGCAGCTCGTGTCGGATACGCATGTCGCGAGAGCTTCGGGTTCCCTTTGGGCCCCGTCCATGGGGCGGGGTGCGCATTCTCTTGTCCGGCCGCCGGGGATCCAGCCAGAACCTCGTCAGCGTGCGCGGTGCCGGGTAGCCTCGCGCATTCGCAGATCATGTCCGGGTTTCCTCGTTCCGTCGCGATGGTCAGAGCCGTCGTGCTCGTTCTGGTGTTCGCCGTCGCCGCCGTGGCACAGCGCAAGGGGCGGCACGAGCGGTGGCCGTTCGGCAACGACGGGAACGCGGCCGCGTCGATGCTCCAGAAGCGCGATCTGTTCAACCTCGGGCCGCTCGGGGCGAAGGCCTGGGATGCGGATCGACCGGAGCCGAGCGCGGAGCGCGCTTCCGGCCGACAGCGGTTCGAGAACGGCGGTGAGCGCGGCGAGGACGTCGGGCCGAAGCGGCTCTTGGTGCGCGCCCTGTTTGGTGGCGGGCCGGCGCAGAAAGCCGGATTGCGGCTCGATGATGTGATCGTCGGCGTCGACGGGCGGGACTTCCAGGGCGGTTGCTTCGCTCCGCTCGCCGATGCGATCCTGCGTGCGGAGGCCAAGACCGGCAAGCTGGTGCTGCAGGTCGAACGCGCCGGCAAGGCATTGTCGCTGACGGTCAAGTTGAAGAAGCTCGGCAAGGCGGCGAGCAACCCGGAGGCCGGCAAGCAGCGCGATCGGCTGCTGAAGGCCGCGTGCGCGTGGCTCGCCGACCACCAGCAGGGCGGCGGTTTTCCGGAGACGCTCGGCGGCACCAACGGGGCTGTGGTGATGACCTGCCTCGCCGGTCTTGCCTGGGTGTCCGTCGGCAGTTCCCTGAAGAAGGGCAAGCACAAGGCGGAGCTCAACAGCGCGGTGTCGTTCGTGCTGCGCAACCTCGGCACGTCGCGGTCGCTCGGCGACACCGGCGCGAACTGGGACCAGACGACGTGGGGCTATGCGCACGCCGCGATCTTTCTCGGCGAACTGCAACTCGCCGGCGGTTCGAAGAAGGTCGCGGGCGAGCTGCAAGAGATCGCCGACATCCTGTGCAAGCGGCAGGAGGCCAGTGGCGGCTACGGCCACGGCCCCGGGGGGCGCAACGCGCTCGGCTACATCGAACTGAACATCCTGGCCGCCTACGTGCTGTGTGGACTCAGCCTCGCCGAACAGAACGGTTGCGAGGTCGACGCGCAGGTCGTCGACAAGTTGCTCGGCTACTGCCGGGAGTCCGCCGGTGAAGATGGTGGGGTCGGCTACGCGACCGGCCCCGGGCAGAAGGGCATGGGCAACATCGGTCGAACCGCCGGGACCTGGCTCGGAGCGCGTGGCCTCGGGCGCGGCGGCGACCCGTTTCCGCAGCGCATGAAGGCCTACGTGCAGAAGCACATCGCGGCGATCACGGACGGTCATGCGTCCTTGCAGCAGCACATCCTGCTCGCCGGGATCGCGGCGGCGGCGCTCGGCGGCGAGGTCGAGCAGGCCTACTGGGACGGTGGCCTGCGGCGCGACCTTACGCTGGCGCGTGCTCCCGACGGTTCGTTTCACCCGCGGCCGTGGCACGAGAGCCTGCTGATGAACTCGAACACGGACGTGTCGATGGGCGAGGTGTGGACGACGGCCTCGTGGGCGATCGTGCTCGGAGCCCGAGGGACCGGTCGCAGGGGCGGGTTGCCGGGGCTTTGCGGCGGCCGCTGACAGAACCGACGGATCGCGGTGTTTTCTTGTCACGGCGGGCCGGCTGCGGGCTCTCGAACGAGCCTGGGTTCTTCCCCCGTCACCGACCTCGCCATGCCTGCTGCACGCTGCCTGCCCCTGTTCGTTGTTCTCGCCGCCCCTGCCCTCGCCCAGAGTTGGGTCGCGGGGCCGACCGTCCCGACCGCCGGCAACGTGCCGCGCGCACTCGGCACCGCGATCGATACCGCGTACGGCTTCTTCTTGATGGGGGGCACGCCGGCCGGTCTCGCCGGCGACGCGCCGGTGCACAAGCTCGTCGGTTCGTCGTTCGTGGCGACGACGCCGCTGACCGGCTCGTTCTTGCGCGGCGGCGCGATTGTCGACGAACTCGGCCAGATCCTGGTGATCGGTGGCGTCGATGCGGTCGGCGCGCTCGGCGACTCCTACATCTGGACGGAGGCGAGCGGCGACGATGGCGGCATCGAGGCCCGCCTGAACGCTCCGGATGCGGCGTTCATGCTCGCTCACGACGATCTGCACCGCGTGCTGTCGGTCGGCGGTTCCGTTGCCGGCAACTTCGCCGTCGCCGACCCGAACGGCTACGTCGAGCGCTACGACGCGTGGAGCGATCTGTGGACGCCGCTCGCTCCGATGCCGACACCGGTCGCCGATGGGGCGGCATGCAACGACGGTCTCGGCCATGTGTTGGTGTTCGGCGGGTATGACACGACCGGGGCCCGCACCGCGAACGTCGCGCGCTTCGATCTGGCCACCGGCGTCTGGTCCGATACGGCGATCCCGGACATGCCGACTGCCCGCGCTGGCCACCGCTGCGCGCTTGGGAACGACGGCCGCATCTACGTCGTCGGCGGATCGAGTGCCGGCGGGGTGTTGGCGACCGTCGACATCCTCGATCCGGCGACCGGCACCTGGGTCAGCGGGCCGGCGATGTCGACGCCGCGCGAGCACTTCGGCTGCACGGTCGACGCTGGCGGCTACCTGTGGGCGATCGGCGGCGATACGACCAACACGTCCGAGAAGCTGTTCACGCCGACGTGCCCGACGATCGTTTCCGGCCCGGACGCAGGGGCGGCGATCACCGGGGCGATCGCGACGTTGTCCGTCGATGTCATCGGCTCGGCGCCCCTGACCTACCAGTGGCGCCGTGACGGCGTGCCGCTCGGCAACGGCCCGACCGGCAGCGGCAGCACCGTCGCCGGCGCCGATACGGCGGTATTGACGTTCCAGTTCGTCGCCGCGGCCGACGCGCAACACGTCTACGATTGCGTGGTCGGCAACGCCTGCGGCAGCGTCACCAGTGCCGCCGTGGGATTGGCGCTGGCCGATCCGCCGCAACTGCCGAGTGCGTTCGTCGTCGAGGCGCGGCATCCGAGCGGTGCGATCTCCTCGCGGATGAACTCGATCGACGGCGGCGTGGTCGTGGGCTCGGCCAAGTATCCGGATCCCACCTGGACTGCGCTCGACCATCCGATGCAGTGGACGGTGGCCGGCGGCAGTGCGGCGGT
>DRKG01000536.1 GCA_011051855.1 bacterium
ACGTCAGGCTGACCGTGCAAGGCGGTGATTCGCTACCGGTCGACCTACAGGTCTCGGTCGTCGAACGGCCGCGCATCGAGAACCTCGCGGTGAAGGTCACGCTGCCGGAGTACATGCAGCGGGAGCCGTACGACGTGCCCGCGACCGAGGGAGAGCTTCGCCTGCCGAAGGGCTCGATGTTGACGGTTTCTGGGGACAGCCAGAAGCCTCTGGAAGCGGCGTTCCTGTTGTTCGGCAACGACGCCAAGGTGCCGCTCGAGGTGTCCGCCGACGGCGGCTCGTTCCGCGGGGAGTTTCATCCCGAGCGATCGGGGCTCCTGGTCGTCGACGTCATCGATCGCGACAGCCTCGGCACGGGGCTGCCGCCCAAGCTGTTGTTGCGAGTCGGGGAGGATCAGGCCCCGACGATCGAGTTCCGGCTGCGCGGCATCGGTGCGTCGATCACCGCCCATGCGCGCATCCCCGGCGCCTTGCGCGTGCGCGACGACTTCGGCGTGCGGTCGGTCGGCGCCGTTATGCGGGTGAGCGAGGAGCGCCGTCGGACCGATGATTCGGAAGGTCCGTTGCCCGAACGGCCGTGGCAGGACGCACAACCCATCTATGATGCGCAGTTGGCGAAGAACGCCCTCAAGTACGAGGCCGAAGCGTCGGTCGATCTGACCACCTGGAATGCGACCGCCAACGAGAACGCGGCGAACAATCCGATCCGGCCCGGCATGTTGTTCTCGCTGCGCTACTGGGCGAAGGACAACTTCGGTCCGGGTGAACCGCACGAAGGTTCCGGCGAGACGATGACGTTCCGGGTCGTCACCCGCGAACAACTGGTCGAGGAACTGCGGCGGCGTCAGATCGAGCAGCGCGTCGAGCTGCAGCAAGTCGCCGACAACGAGGCCGCGTCACAGCTCGAATTGGGCGAGACCGTCAACCCCGATCAGGCGGGCGACAACGAGCGGCTGGCGGTGGCGCGCTTCAAGGCGATGGCGCGCCGACAGCAGGCGCTCGGCCGTCGCGTGCGTTTCGTCGGCGAGGCCTACCAGCGGATCCTGTGGGAATACGAGAACAACCGGCTGATCGAGGCGAACAAGGTCCGCCAGATCGAGGCGGTGATCACGGTTCCGCTGGAGGTGCTGGCCACGGAGGCTTTCCCGGCGACGGCACGGTTGGTGAGCCGCTTCGTCCGCACGCGCGAAGAGTTTGTAAGACAAGAGGCCGTAGAAGGTTATCGCAAAATCGAGCGACGCCTTCAGGCGATCCTGAAGGAGATGGAGCAGGCCGAGAACCTCGCCGCTCTGCTCGAAGACCTGCGGAACGTGATAAACCTGGAGAATCAGGCGATCCGCGACGTCAAGACGCGGGTCCAAGACCGCGAAAACAGCCTGTTCAAGCCGAAGAAGCCGAAGAAGAACCGGTAGTCGTAGCAGTCCCCCACCATTCCCGAAGGCCCCGACCTTCCGAGGTGCCCATGATTTCACGAATCCTCACCGCGTTGGTGTTCCTGACTCTGGCCGTGGCGGCGCCGTCGTCGCTGCGATCGCAGGACCCCCAGGCGAGTGCCGCGAGCAAGCAGGAACTGGCGCAAAGCAAGTTCCAGGAACTGACCGAGCGCATGCAGAAGCTGATGGTCGTCCTGCAGAAGGAGGAACCGGAGGAGAGCAAGCTGCTCAGCGCCGGCCTGCGCTTCGTGCAGGAGAAGAAGCTCAACCAGCGGCTCGAGCACGCCGGCGGCCTCTTGCGGCAGGAGCGCTGGGATCTCGCGCTGGTCGAGATGGGCAAGATCAAGGAGGACCTGCGCTCGTTGCTCGAACTGCTGCAGAACCGCAACGAGGATCTGCGCAAGCTGCTCGAACGCATCGACCTGCTCGAAGGCTTCAAGAATCGCGTCGACGAACTCGCGAAGGAGCAGCAGCAGGAAAAGGAGGACTCGGCCCGTGCGGCCGCGCTGCAGAAGCACCTCGAAGACATCGAGGCGCAGCGTCAGCGCACCGAGGCGTTGTTGCAGGCGCAGCAGGAGCTGCGCGAGCAGACCAACCAGTTGCCGCTCGACGCCGACAGCGGCGCAACCGAGCCGCTCGAGCAAGAAGAGGGCAAGCTGGCGGAATCGACCGACGAACTGGCCAAGGACCTGGCCGACCTCGACCAACGGGACGCACAACTCAAGGCCGAAGCCGGAAAGCCCAACGAAGGCAAGCCCAACGAAGGCAAACCCAGCGCGTCGAGCAAGAGTGCCGGCAAGGCGGCACGAGCGATGGGCAAGGCCGAGTCACAGCTCGGTGAGAACAAGCCCGAACCGGCGCTGAAGGACCAAGACAAGGCGATCGAGAGCTTGAAGAAGACCCTCGGCGAACTCGACGCCATGGCCGAGGACGCCAAGCGCGAGCTGCTCAAGCTGCCGTTCGAACAGATGGCCAAGAAGCAGGAGCAGACCCAGCAGGCGACCGACGCCCTCGCCCGGGACATGGAGAAGGCCGAGCAGGGCGACGGCGAAAACGCGGACGGCGAGCCGACGCCCGGCAAGAACAAGGTGCAGCAGGCGGTGCCCAAGCAGCGTGCGGCGGCCGGGCAGCTCAAGGAATACAAGGACGCCAAGCAGAAGCAGCAGGACGCCAAGGATGACCTCGAAGCGGCCAAGAAGGCGCTCGAAGAGGCACTGGCGCAGTTGCGCCAGCAGCTTCAGGACGAGGTGCTGCGCGCGCTCGAGGAACGCTTCACGGCGATGCTGGCGCGTCAGCGCGAACTGACCATCCAGACCAAGACCGTCGACACCACGCGCCGGCGCGTGTTGACCTCCGACGGCACGCTGCCGGCCGCGTTGGTCGGCAAGATCGAGGACTTGGCCGGCGGCGAATCCGAACTCGAACAGGAGGCGATCGATGCGCTCAAGCTGCTCGAGGAAGACGGCACGACCGCGGTGTTCCCGCCGATGGTCGAACAACTCCGCGACGAGTTGGCGGACGTGGCCGCCGGCTTGCGCGAGCACCGCACCGGTGCCGCGATGAACCAGGCGCAGAAGGACGTCGAGGATCTGCTGAGCCTGCTGATCGACGCCCTGCGAAGAACGATCGAGAAGAAAGAAGGCGGGGGTTGAACGAGCTGTGGCGGAGGCGAACCGCCGCTCGTGCCCGTGTCGGCAGAGCTCAAGATGTTGAAGTTCCTCCAGGAGCGCGTGAACAAGAAGACCAAGGAGGTCGACGCCCTGGCCGCCAAGAACGAGGCGGGGC
>DRKG01000537.1 GCA_011051855.1 bacterium
GCTGGTCACTTCCTGTCTCACTTAACCTCGTGTCCACTGAACCGGGGGAAGGTCAGTCTCCGGGTGCTTCAGAGTCGAGTACGCGAGGACCGTCGCGAAGCGAACCTCAGAAAGGGATTGCGGCTGATTGCTCACGCCGACTCCTTGGGAGCTCGCTGCACAGCATGGAGACCGATTCCTCGTTCTCAAGCACTTCTGCCCCGTAGCTCACCAACTCCTGCGGAAACTCCAACTCCGCGTTGTCGACCAGCGACTTCGCGACGAAGACCTGTCGCCCGAGCCGAATCGCTTCCCAAGCCTGGTGCAGAGAGCCACTTCCATCCACGGCTTCCATGATGACCGTCGCGCCCGAGATGAGCGCCATCGTTCGGTTGCGAAGCGGAAAACTGTGCCGCCCGGTCTTGGTGCCAGGGGCGAATTGCGAGACCGCGAGGTGCTCGCGCATAATGAGTCCCTGCAGGTCGCGGTTCTTGGCGGGGGAGGCTTTGTCGAGTGGTGTGCCAAGCACCGCAATGGTTCGTCCACCGTTCTCGATCGCGCTCCAGTGAGCTGCCGTGTCGATGCCGTCCGCGAGTCCGCTCACGACCGTGATGCCTCGCTCGACCAGCAGCATCGCGAAGCGCCTCGCCCGAGCAAGCCCTGCCTTCGTCGCCGATCGAGAACCGACGATGGAGACACTCGGTTCCTGCAGCAGCGTCACGTCTCCCTCGCAGAACAGCTCACTCGGCGCGAACTTGCGCTCGACGACGTTCAACTCCCCGAGGAGCTCTTCTGTTCTGACCGCCATGCCCATGCGGGCATTCTCCCCCAACCAGCCTTCATCCGGCAAGCGGAACCCCCGGGATGCGATGGCGGGCCGTGGCGGGACGTTCCGGATCGAGTTGTCGGATCGAGGTTGCGCGGTTGCATGCAGGTGCGTCGATGCACCTCGGCTTCGACGTCACAACTGGCTCAGGCGCTGTCCCGCTCCGACGAGATCTCGCGGCGCACGGCCTGCACGACATCCTTCGCCGCGCCCAGCCGTTCCGCGGCGTCGACGTGCTGCACGGCGAGGTCGGTGCGCCCGGTGAGCGCCTCGGCCTGCGCCAGGTGGAGCAGCGTCGAGGTGTCCTCGGGCGCCAGCTCGTGCGCGCGCCGCAACTGCTCGTGCCCCTCGCCGGCGGCCCCGAGCTGCAGCAGCACGATGCCGAGACGGTTGCGCGCCTCGGGACAGTCTGCGCGGTAGCGCACGGCGCGACGCAGCAACCGCGCGGCGCGACGCAGGCGGCCGAGCTTGTGCTGCACGATGCCGAACATCAGCCACGCCTCGGCGACCGGCCCCACGCGCCGCACCAACGCGCGCGCCGCACCGAGGGCCGCACCGAGATCGCCCGCCGAGATCGCCTTCTCGACGAGGTTGGTGCCGTGCCAGAGCCCCGGGATGCTGGCGAACCGCAGAAGCCGGCGCGCCTGCTCGACCACGCCGGCAGAGAGCCCGAGTTCGAGCGCGCGCTGGATCGCGACGGCGGCGCGCGCGGTGTCGTCGAGCATCAGGCAGGCGCGGCCGAGTTCGTAATGCAGCATCGACTGATCGGGGGCGCGCGCCAGGGCACGCTCCACCACCGTGCGCGCCAACGCCGGCTGTTCCTCTTCGAGCAGGAACGACACGACCAAGCGCGCGACCGGCACCGGCAGTTCGTCCTCGCCGAGCAGCTCTTCGACCAGCCGCGTGCGCGCGGCGACGTCCCCGCGGCGATCGTGACTGGCCGCCAACTGCGCGATCAGCTTGGCGGTAACGTGGCCGGACGCCCGAGCGGCGGCGACGACCCGCCGCACGGCATCGTCGTCGTGCGCGCGGAACGCCATCGCAGCAGCGCGCTCGGTCAACGACGTATCGCTCGGTCGCAGCAGCGCCGCCCGCACGACCATCGCCACCGCACCGTGCTCGTCCCCGGCCGCGTAGGTGATGCCGGCGAGTCGATCGAGCACGGCCGCATGCTCGACCACATCCGCCATCATCGTGGCGAGCGCGGGCACCTGGTCGCGCAACTGTCCACGCCGCACCAACAGCGCCAGGAAGTCGGCGACAAGGTCCTGCACTTCCGGCACCCCGCCGGCGAGTTCGACGCAGCGGCGCGCGGCGCGCAGAGGGTCCGAAGACGCTTCCGGGAGTCTGGCCTCGCGCCGCAGCAGTTCGTCCTTGAGCACGAGAAACCAGCCGAGCGCCTCGCCCGAGATCGCCGGCATCGCCGACGGCTTGCCGCTGACACCCAGCAGCTCGGTCATCTCGAACTCGAGCCGTGCCAGGGCCGGGAACGGATCGAGCGGATCCAACGGCAGCTCGAGTTCGCGGCGCACGTCGCCGCTGCGCCCGTCGAGCACGCGCCACTGCAAGCGATCCTGCAGCAGCAGGCCGTCGACCAGCAACTCGACGTCGCCCTGCCGATGCAGCTCGATCAGCGCCTTCGGTTCGAGTGGTTCGCGCAATCGCAGGAAGCCGCGCCCGCCTTCGACCGGCCCCA
>DRKG01000538.1 GCA_011051855.1 bacterium
AGTTGCCGAGGCGGTGCAGGGTCGGGGCGCCGGGGTCCCAGTAGCAGATGCCGTCGGTCGGCGTGTGGTGCAGGTAGAAGTCGGCGGTGGCGCGTGCCGCCCTCGCCATCAGCTCGCGCCATCTGTCGCGTCCGCCAAGGGATGCGAGGTCGTCGTCGGCCAGCGCGGCCAGAAGTTCGAGTTCCTCGGCGAAGCCGCACAGCGCCCACGCGAGTCCGCGCGTCCAGGTGGTGAACCCGCTGTAGCCCTGTTGCGAGTTCGGGCAGCGGTAGGCGCCGTCCCTGGTGTTGAAGATCGCTTCGTGGCAGGTGCGACCGCGCATGTCGGGCGTGTCGTAGGCATCGCGCCCCTCGCCGTAGAACACCGAGTAGCGCGCCGTCGACTCGATGTGCAACAGCGCGCGTTCGAGCAGCGAGATCGGGCGGTCGCCTTCGCCCATCAAGCAGTGGCCGAGTCGGTGCGCGACCATCAGGCTGCGGCACGAGCGGATGGTGTCGACGAACAGCGAGTGCGGCCCGTTGAAGGAATGCATGAAGCCGCCGCCCTGGCGCTCGGTCCAGCGTGCGGCCTGCACCGCGCCCGAGACCTTCAGCGCGAGCTCGTAGAAGTGCCGTTCCCAGTCGTTGTTGGGAATGCGGCCTTCGAGCATCAATCGGCGCAGGTTGCCGTAGGTCGACAGGTTGTTGAAACCGTGGTCGTGTACGCCGATGTGCGACACGTGCGACGCCATGTGTTCGACGGTGCGCCGACGGCCGCAAGCGAGGGATTCCTCGTCGCCGGTCGCATCGAAGTGCAGGATCGCGATGCCGTAGCGGAAGCCCTCGGTCCATTCGGTCCAGCCCCGCGTCGTGTAGCGACCGGCGGCGGTGAACACGGGCGAACCTTGGCGGTCGTCGTAGTCCGCAGCGAGCGAACGGATCTTCTGTTTCGCCGTCAGGAACAGCCGGTCGAGCGCCGGACGCAGGTCGGCGAGGCTTGGAGCACGAGTCGTGTCGATCATGTCGTGGGCGCCGGAGTTCGTTGCAGCATGGCCGCCGACCGCCGTGCACGCTACCGTCGAGGCGCCATGTTCGCGCAACGCCTGTTGCCCGTCGTCGTGCTCGAAGATGTGTCCTGGGCGCTGCCGCTGACCGAGGCACTGCTGAAGGCCGGCCTCGACGTCGTCGAGATCACCCTGCGCACCGACGCCGCGCTCGCGGGTATGCGCGCGATTCGCGGCGAGTTCGGCGATGTCAAGATCGGTGCCGGCACCGTGCTCGACGCCGAGGTCGTGCCGCAACTGCGCGATCTGGGCGTCGACTTCGCTGTGTCGCCCGGACTGAATGCGCAGGTCGCCGCGGCGGCGCGGGCTGCGGGCATGCCGCTGCTCCCCGGCGTGGCTACCGCGACCGATATCGAGGCCGCGCGCGCATGGGGCTTCGACATGCTGAAGTTCTTTCCCGCCGAACCGCTTGGTGGTGCGAGGATGCTGAAGGCGCTTATCGGCCCGTATAGGCATCTGGGGATGCGCTTCGTGCCGACCGGCGGCATCGATCTGACCACCGCGCCCGACTATGCGCGCCTACCTGAGGTCGCCGCGGTTGGGGGATCGTGGTTCGTCGCGCCACCGTTGTTGCGCGCCGGGCGCTGGGGCGAAGTCACCGAGAAGGCGCGCGCGGCCGTCGCCGCGATGCTCGGCGACGGCGCGCGGTAGCTATCGACCTTCGTCGGGGAGCAAGGACAGGCTGCTGGCGGCGACCGCGTCGCGGAAGGCTTGCCACGGGCCGCGGAGGAACTCGGTGACGGCGGTTTCGACGGCGGCGACCTTGGTTTCGGCGCTGGCCATGGCGTCGAGCTCGGTGCCGTTGGGGGCATCGTCGGTGCCGCTGATACGCATCTGACGTTGCGCCTGGCGGATCAGGCCGTCGTTGCCGCGCGCGATGCCTTGCACCTTGCGCTCCTTGCCCCACAGCGACTGCTCGGTCTCCTTGCGGGCCTCGTCGATGGCCTGCAGCGCCTCGCGCAGGTCGGCGAGCGGGTCCTCGCCTTCCTTCGGCGGCGGGTCGAGCTTCAGCCGTTGTCGGACCACGTCGATGCGAGCCGCGATCGGCGCAAACTGCTGGCTCGCGGCGTGCAGGCGGGTGAGCAGGCGTTCGCGCCGTTGCCGCAGCGCGTCCTTGGCGACGCGATCGGCCATCGGGATCTCGACCCGCGGGTCCGGCAGCACTTCGGCGGTGACCTTGCGGGTCTCGCCCTGGAAGCGCACGGTCAGCTCGTAGGTTCCGGGGAGCACGCGGCGACCCGGCGGCGGCGTCTTCGGCGGCTCATACACGCCCTTCATCGGGCCGGGTACGCCGTCACGCTCGAAGCGCCAGCGCACGCGGTTGAGTCCGAGCTTCACTTTGCTGCGGAACGTGCGGATTAGCGAGCCGTCGGTGCCGCGCACCTCGACCGTGATCTCGTCCTTCGCAGCGTCGTCGGTTTCATCGGCCTCGTGCTCATCTGCGCCCTCGCCCACATCGGGGCGCTCGCGGGCGCGTTCGACCTCGGGATCGGGGTGCTGCAGCTCGGGCGCGTTACAGATCACCTGCAATGTCACGCCGCGTGCGCGTGCCTGGCCGCGAAACTCGTCCTGGCCGGGGAAGCGGGTGCCCGGGGTCTGCGCGACGCCGTGCAGGATCGCCGGTCGCGGCTCGAACACGTGTAGCTTCTTGCCGAGCAGTTCGGGGGTCAGCGTTCGCAGCGGCGAGATGTCGTCGATGATGAAGATCGAGCGGCCGTGGGTGGCGACGATCAGGTCGCCTTCGCGCTCGTGTGTCGCCAGCGCGCGGGCCGCGCAGGTCGGCACACCGTGACGCCAGGGATGCCAGGTGGCACCCGCGTCGAGAGTGAAGAACAGGCCGAACTCGGTGCCGACCCACAGCAGGTTCGGCTGCACCGGGTCCTGCTCGATGCAATGGCAGTAGCCGTCGATCGTGTCGGTCGCGATCGACTTCCAGGTTGCGCCGTAATCGCGGGTCACGAAGACGTAGCTGGTCCAGTCGGCGTGACGGTGCCGATCGAACACGGCGAATACGGTGGCGGCGTCATGCTTGCTGGCTTCGATGTGCGGGCACCACGTGTTGCGTGGCAGGCCGGGAATGTTGCGTTCGACGCTCTGCCAGCTTTCGCCGGCGTCGCGGGTCACGTGCACGCGACCATCGTCGGTGCCGACCCAGAGCACGCCGCGCTGCACCGGACTCGGTGCGATCGTCAGGATCGTGCAGTGGTTCTCGGCGCCGGTGACGTCGATCGTCAGGCCGCCGCTTTCGTCCTGCTTCTGCCATTCCGGATTGTCGGTGGTCAGATCGGGCGACACGGTCTGCCAGGTTTCGCCGCGGTCCGCGCTTCTGTGCACGAACTGGCTGCCGTAGTAGATCGTGCTGGCGTCGAACGGGTCGAGGGCGATGGCCGAGTTCCAGTGGAAGCGTAGTTCGACGTCCTCGGGTGCCGGCGGCCGGATGCCCTTGCGCGAGCCGTCGCGCAGATCCCATCGCACCAGCGAGCCCCCCTGGCTCATCGCGTAGCCCTGACGGCTGTCGTGCGGATCGGGGATGGTTGCAAAGCCGTCGCCGAAGCAGACCTCCTGCCAGTGCAGATTGCGGATGCCGCCGTTCTCCCAGACGTCGCTCGGTCCCCGCCAGCTCCCGTTGTCCTGCAGGCCGCCATAGACGTGGTAGGGCACGTCGTCGTCGACGGCGAGGTGATAGAACTGCGCCAGCGGCAGGTTGCGGCAGAATCGCCAGGTCCGGCCGCGGTCGCGGCTGGCGTAGACGCCGCCGTCGGTGCCGATCAGGATGCGTTCGGGATCGCTGGGATCGATCCACATCGAATGGTGGTCCGGGTGGGCAGCATTCCAGCCGACGAGTCCGGCGAACGTGCGCCCGCCGTCGGTCGACACATCGATGACGGTGTGCAGGTTGTAGACGCGATTCGGGTCGCCGGGATCGACACGGATGTCGCAGAAGTAGAATGGTCGCGATGCGATGCCGTCGGTGCGGTTGACGGTGCGAAACCGGAAACCGCCGTCGTCGCTGCGCAGCAGCACGCTCTTCTCTGCCTCGACCAGCGCGTAGACCACGTTCGGATCGCTGTGGCTGATGGCGAGGCCGATGCGGCCGAGTTCCCCCTTCGGCAGGCCGTCGTCGGCGTCGAGCCGCTGCCAGTTCGCGCCGCCGTCGAGTGTGCGGTAGAGGCCGGATCCCGGCCCGCCGCTGGCGAACGCCCACGGCCAGCGTCGGTGCTGCCACATGCTGGCGAACAGCTTGTCCGGGTTGCGCGGATCGATCACCAGATCGGCGCCGCCGGTGCGCTCGTCCACGTAGAGCACCTTCTGCCAGTTCGCGCCGCCGTCGGTCGTCTTGAAGATGCCGCGTTGTTCGTTTTCGCCCCAGGCGGTGCCGAATGCGGCGATCCAGGCGGTGTCGGCGTCGCGAGGGTGCACTACGATGCGATGGATGCGCTCGGTGCGTTCGAGGCCGAGCTTCTGCCACGTTCGGCCGCCGTCGCGCGTGCGGTAGATGCCCCGACCGACGCTGGCGGAGTTGCGCGGGTTGCCTTCGCCGGAGCCGACCCAGACGTCGTCCGGGTTGTGCGGGTTGATCGCGATTGCGCCGATCGAGGCGACGTCCTGGTCGTCGAACACCGGGCGGAAGGTGACGCCGCCGTCGGTCGACTTCCACACCCCGCCGGACGCGGCGCCGACCCAGACGATCGCCGGATCACCGGGCACGCCGGCCACTGCACCGATGCGGCCGCCGCAGACGGCGGGGCCGATCGCGCGCGCCTTCATCGCAGCCAGCAGGGTCGGGTCGATGGTCCGCGCGGGTTCCTGCGCGTGCGAGATGGCGAGCAGGAGGAGGGAGGAAGCGTAGAACGCGCAGCGTGGTGCCATGGCGTGTCGCACCATACGCACTGCCATGTCGCGCGGGAACGCCGGCTCGTTCGGTTCAGTTGGTTGGGGCTTCCTGGCGCCGGAGAACCGCGAGCAGTTCCTCGAGAGCGAACGGCTTGCTGATCATCGGCCGATCGAGGCTGGGGTCGGCGCGCTGCGCGTCGCCCGTCATGAACACGACCTTCAGATCGGGGTCGCGGCGCAAGAGACAGTGGGCCAGTTCGGCGCCGTCCATGTCGGGCATCGTCATATCGAGCAATGCCACCGGGATCCGGTCGCCGTGTTGTTCGAACAACTGGATTGCTTCGACGCCGGCACCGGCGAGCAATACGTTGTAACCAGTCGCCGTCAGAGCGTGCCGAACGACGTTGCGCACGGACTCTTCGTCGTCGACGACGAGGATGGTTCGGGCGGGGTGGGCGGCTTCGCTCGCAGGTGGCTCAAGCTGCGGTCGAGGCAACTCCACCGTGGGTTCGTCGGCGGTGTTGTTTGCGGCCGGTTCGGCGCGCTTGGGCAGATAGATCGTGAACTGGGTTCCGCGGCCGACCTCGCTTTGGATTTCGACGATGCCTTGATGGCGGCGAAGGATGCCGAACGCCGCTGCCAGGCCGAGTCCACGGCCTGCGAAGCGTGTCGAAAAGAACGGATCGAAAACGCGGCGGATCGTCTCCGGCGGCATGCCGTGGCCAT
>DRKG01000539.1 GCA_011051855.1 bacterium
CGCGCAAGGAGCTGCGCGGGCTCAAGGACGGGGGCTAACCCGATCCATGCATGAAACAGTGCCTCCGGTGCGCGCAATCCGCGTCCAGGCAAGGAAGGCGACTGCAGAAGCGCAGGCGTGGCCGTGGCCACGCCGAGCATTCTGCCAAGGAGTTCGCGGAGCGAACGGACGCCGCAGGCGGCCGCTCTTCTGCCGCATGGACGTGGATGGTGCGTGCCGGGGGTGCTGGTTCGTGCATGGATCGGGTTAGCCGATGCCGCGCTCGAATCGACGCCCCAGCCAGCGCAGCAGCCGACCGCGCGCGCCGGGCATGTCGGCGCCGGCCTTCGCGCCGAGATACTGCCCCCAGCACTGCCAGCGACAGTAGTCGCGGGTCCATGCGATCGCCGCCGCCTCCTCGTCGGCCGGCAGCTTCAGGCTCTGCACGTATTCGACGTGCTCCTTTTCGCACCACTCGATCGCGCCCTTCAGCGCGGCCTTGTTCGGGATGCCGACCAGCCCGAACAGCCGGCGCAGGTTGCGGTGGTCGCAGAACGTGCGCTTGCCTTCGGCCCAGGCCGAACGGTCGTGGCTGTGGATCACCGCCGCTTCGCCCTGGTGCGCGATCGCGAGCCCCGCCTCGATGCAGCGCTTGCCGAAGTAGACGTCCTCACCGAATCGGCGCGGCCCCAGCGGATGCAGTTGCCAGACCGTGCGGCGGACGGCCGACGCGACGTTGTCGAACGCGCAAGTCAGCAACCGCTCCATCGGCTCGAGGTCGGTGAGCCGCTGCCCGGGCGCGAGCTGTCGCTTGCTGAGCACTTCGCCCCGCCCCGGCCAGCCGCGCACGCGCCGCGCAATCACCGGCTGGCAGTTCGCGCGCGGCAACTGGCGACACCAGACGCCCGCCACGTCCGCGTCCTCGAAGGGCCGCACCATCTTCGCCAGCCAGTCGGTCCCGACCAGGGTCGCGTCCTGCACCAGCAGCACCACGATGTCCCCGGTGGTGCGCCGGATGCCGCGATCGCGCGTCGAGCCGTGGTCGAACTCGCGCTGCGGGATCACCTCGACCTCGAACCCGGCCGCCCGCAAGCGTTCCTGGGTCCCGTCGGTCGAGCCGCTGTCGATGGCGACCAGTTCGTCGAAGGTCGTGCCCTCGAGGGCCAGGATCGACGCCAGCACCTCGTCGAGCAGCGGGCCGGCGTTCCAGGTGGGCATGACGAGCGAGATGCGCACGCGCGCATGCGAAACTCAGGCCCGGCCGGTTGCAACCCCGATAGGTAGTCCCTATCCCAATGGGACTCGTCGCATGCGCTCCGAGCCAACCAGCCACAAGGTCGAGCAGTTGCAGCTCGAGGGTATCCGCCGGCAGGCGGGCCTGCCGACGACGCCGCGAGAGGCCCCGTGGACGGCTTGCCGGGGCCCGTCGACGACGCTGGTGATCGACCGCGACGGTTCGGTGCGCGCGTGCCGGGGCGCGACCGGTGCCACCGCCGGCCCGACCGACCTCGCCTGCGCATGGACGTCCCCGCAACTGGTCGATCTGCGTCGCCGACTCGCCGACGGCGAGCTGCCGCTGCCGCACTGCCACGAATGCGCGCGCTGGCTGCAGCACGGTCTCGCCGAACTGGCGCCGATGCTGCGCGACCACGGCGAGGACGAGCTGCCCACGGCGGCTGCCGGACCGAGTCGCCTGGTGGTGCGGCTGCCGCTCGCCCCGGCGGTCGCCACCGCACTCCCCGCCGCGCTGCCCGAGCTGCTGCGCGACTTGGCGGAGCTGGTGCTCGAGGTCGACGCAGCCGCAGCACTCGATGCCCCGTTCGCAACCGACCTGCTCGCCCGCGCAGCCGAAGTCTCCGCCCGCCGACGGATCGACCTGCGCGGCGCGCCGACCCCGGCGATGGCCGACAGCCTGGCCGGCCACGTCGACGAGCTCGAATGCACCTTCGATGCCGCCGACGCCGAGCAACTCGGCGAAGCGCGCGCCGTCGCGACCCGCATCGGCGCCGACATGCGCGCGCGGTTCGTGTTCACGGCCGGCAACTGGTTCGAGTTCGAAGACCTGGCGCTGCGCTGCGCCGATGCCGGCATCCCGCTCGACCTGCGCGTGCTCGACCGCGATGGCGCCGTGCCGGTCGCCGGCCTGCCGACCGAAGAGCTGCAGTTCCTGCGGGACGTGGTCGCATCGACCTGGCGGCGCTGCGGCCAGGGGGCGCGGCCGGCATCGCTCGCCGAACACGCGTTCGAGCACGTCTGCCACGAACTGCGCCACAGCCTGCGCGAACGCGTCGAAGCAGAAGTCGACGGCAGCTCGTTCGAGATGACCGGCATGCTGCAACTGCCAGCACCGGGGCACCCGTGGAACACCGACCCGGAACGGCGCGCGTGGTGGTGGCAGATGCTGTTCGGCCGCGGCCACTTGGCGGCGGTCGAACGCTGGCTGGTGCAGCTCGCCGAACACTCGCCGGAGCAGTTCGAGCCCGATGAGCACGCGTGGTTGCGCGCCCTCGCCCAGCGGGTCGCCAACGAGCGCCACCCCGAAGCCCTGCTCGCGCTGCTGCGCGACCTGTATGGCCCGCCCAAGCGCCGCAAGGCCCTGATCGCCGCCGACCAGCAGTTCGCCGGCGAGTTCGATCTGACGCGGTTCGGCGGCCCCTGGGCACGGCAGCTCGGCCTGTTGCACGATCGCGGCCGCCGGCGGCCGTTCGCCGTCGGCAAACCGGTGCCGAGCACCGGCCCCGCCGACGTCACCGTGCTGATTCCCTCCTACCGGCACGAGGCCTTCATCGCGGAGACGATCCGGAGCGTGCTGGCTCAGGACTACGGCAACCACCGGGTGCTCGTCGTCGACGACCGCTCGCCCGACGCCACCGTCGAACGCGCTCGCGCGATCGACGACGAACGGCTCGAAGTGCGCGTCAACGAACGCAACCTCGGCCTCGGCAACTCGGTGCTGCAGGCGCTCGCATCGATCGAGACGCCGTACGTCGCGCTGCTCAACTCGGACGATCTGTTCCACCCCGATCGCCTCGGCCGCTGCCGCGCGGTGCTCGAGTCGTCGCCGGACGTGCAGTTGGTGACCACCGGCATCCACCTGGTCGACCACCGCGGCGGCCGGCTGACGCCCACCAACGCGAGCCTGGTGCTCGACGGCAAGCAGGTGTTCGACTGGGTGCACTGGTTCGACCGGGTCACGCCACCCGAAGACCTGCCGGCCGGGGAACTGTTCGCGGCCCTCTTGGAACGCAACTTCCTGGTGACCAGCAGCAACCTGGTCGCGCGCACCGATTGGCTGCGCGCCCAGGCCGACGGGCTGCGCAGCCTCAAGTACTGCCTCGACTGGCAACTGTTCCTGCAGGCGGCGCTCGAAGGCGCGCTGCACCACATCCACGAGCCGCTGATCGCGTATCGGCTGCACGCCAGCAACACCGTCTGGTTCCGCGAAGGCCGCCGCTGGTCCTACTTCCTGGAAGTCAACCGCGTCGCGGCGGAGGCGGTGCAGCGCTTCCTCGCGCAAGATCGGCTGTCGGCGACGGCCAAGCTTCGTCAGGTGGTCGATTCGGTCACCCGGCACCTGGCGACCAACACCGAGATGGACGGCCTCGCGCTGTTCCTGAACGCCGTGCTCGACGCGCTGCAACTCGACCGCGCCACCGAGACCGACGACGACGTGCGGCGGCAGATCGAAGCGCTGAACGACCGCGCCGAGCGGCTCCGTGAACTGCGGCAACGCTACGGCGCCGATGACCGAGAGGGTGCGGATGCTGCCGCCCACCACCTGCTCGGCCAGCTCGCGGGAGAACAACTGCAGATCGAGCGCAACCGCCGCCGGTGGTTGCAAGGTTACACCGAGGACCTCGAGCGCCGACTCGAAGAAGCCACCCTGGCGCGCGAGCGGCTCGAGAACGAGAAAGCGCAGCTCTACGCCGACCAGCGCGAGCGCATCGAACGCGCGAAGAAGCTCGAAGAAGAGAAGGCCAGGCTCTACGCCGACCAGCGCGAGCGCATCGAGCGCGCCAACAAGCTCGAAGAGGAGAAGGCCAAGCTCTACGCCGACCAGCGCGAGCGCATCGAATACGCCAAGAAGCTCGAAGCGGAGAAGGTCCGGCTCTACGCCGACCAGCGCGAGCGTATCGAGCGCGCCAAGAAGCTCGAAGCGGAGAAGGCCAAGCTCTACGCCGACCAGCGCGAGCGCGTCGAGCGCGCAAAGCAGTTGGAGCAGCAGATCCAACGGCTGGAGCGGCAGCTCGGCGAGCGTGACGGGCAGTTGGCCGACAGCCGCACCAAGGCCGAAGAACTGCAACAGCGCCTAGCTGCGGCCCGGCAGGAACATCGCACTCAGGTCGCCGCCCTCGAACAGGCGAAAGGACGTCTGGAGCGCCAGCGCAGCGAGTTGCAGCACGAAGTAGCCAGCCTGCGGGACAAGATCGACAGATTGCTCAAGACTCGCGAGTTCCGTACTGGCAACTTCATCTGGAACAAACTCCCCCTCGGATACATGTCACGTCGCGGCAAGAAGTGGTATCGGCGCCTCCTCGATGCGAAGGATCGCGCTTCGATGTTGTTCAAACGCAAGCAGAAGAGCGCCGGCACGGCCGTGGTCGCCGCCTGCTGGCAGTGGCCGATCTACTCCCACACGTTCGTGTATCAGGAGATGATCTCGATGACCCGCATGGGGCTCGACGTGCGCCTGTTCCACTGGGACCTGGGCGACACCGACCAGTTGCACGCGGCCTTCCGCTACCTGTACGACAACCGCACGCAACTGCAGCCGATCTGGGAGAACCACCAGAAGGACCTGGAGCACTTCGAGAAGACCCGCCCGGGCAAGCTGCGCTCGTTCCTCGAACGCATCGCACCGCTGTCCGGCAAGACCGTCGACGAACTCTACAAGGAACCGATCGTGCTGCAGGGCTGCACGTTCGCCCGCATGGCCGAGCTGGCCGACGCGCGCTACCTGCACAGCTATTTCTTCTACGACCAGTCGTTCATGGCGATGCAGGCGGCGTGGCTGCTCGACCTGCCGCGCGGCGTCTCGTGCTACGCCGACCACATGATGGACGACTACCCGTGGAAGTTCGTCGCGCTACACGTCGAGCTGTGCGACGTGATCGTGGCCACCAGCGCGCGCATCAAACGCGAGCTGTCGGAACTGTCGGGCGGCCAGTTCGACGATAAGATCATCGTCAAGCCGAACGGCGTCGACGGCGAGCGCTTCCCGGCGCGCCGGCGACCCGACCGCAAGCCCAGCGATCCGTTTGAGGTGCTGTCGGTCTCGCGCATCGAGCCCAAGAAGGGTCTGACCTATCTGGTCGAGGCGATCGCCAGCCTCAAAGCCAAGGGCCACACGGTCATCGCCCACATCATCGGCAGCAAGGACGAACACAGCAAAGGCAGCCTCGAGTACGCGGCCGAGTTCGAAGCCTGCATCAAGGAGCACGGCCTCGAAGATCAGGTCATCCTGCACGGCATGATGAAGCAGGAGCAGATGCCGCCGATCATCGAGAAGTGCCGCGCCTTCGTCGCGCCGTACGTCGAAACCGAGTCGGGCGACAAGGACGGCATCCCGACGGCCATGCTCGAAGCGCTGGCGTCGAGCCTGCCGGTGATCACGACCGATTCCGGCTCGATCACCGAAGTGGTCGACGACGGCGTCGAAGGTCTGATCGTGCCCCAGCGCGACAGCGCCGCCTACGCCGCAGCCCTGGAGAAGGTAATCCTCGATCCCGCGCTCGAGCAGCGCCTCGCGACCGCCGCGCGCGCCCGCTTCGACAAGGACTTCGACATCCGGGTCACCGAGCGACGGTTGCACGAACGCGTCGCCGGCTTCCTCGCCGCCAAGGTCTGACGCGGCTCGATGAGGCTGCTCTTCACGATCCACCAGTTCTTCCCCGACTGCCATTCCGGGACCGAACAGATCTGCCTCGCGACCGCGCGCGAGGCGCAGCGGCGCGGCCATGACGTGACCGTGCTGTCCCTGCACTGGGACCACGAGCGCGACTGGCCGCCGATCAAGCTGTTCGACCAGCCGATCGAGAACCTGCGCGTGGTCCGGCTCAACCACTGGCGAAGGATCAACCCGAACGACGTACTGCGCGACTACGAGAACCTGCACCTCGAAGGGTGGTTCCAACGCGTGCTCGATGATGTGCAACCCGACGTCGTGCACAGCTTCCACCTGCGCCAGTTGGGCTCCAACCTGATCCGCGTCGCCAAGCGCAACGGCCTGCGCGTGGTCGTCACGCTGACCGACTTCTGGTTCCTGTGCCCGCGCTTCACGCTGCTGCGCCCCGACGGCACCGTCTGCGACGGTCCTCCCGACGAAGGGCTCGGCTGCATTGCCTGCCACCACCCGGAGCTCGGCGACGTATCCACCGACGAAGAACACTGGCCGCTGACCGACGCACCGGCGGCGCGCAGGCAGGCGCTGCTCGCGCGCAAGCGCATCCAGCTCGAGAACCTCGCCCAAGCCGATGCAGTCGCCGCACCTTCGCGCTTCCTGGCCGACATGTTCCGCCGGAACGGACTGCAGCACGAAGGCTTCCTGTCGGTCCCCTACGGTCTGACCCCCGACCGGATCGAACGGCGGCCGGTGTCGCGGCCACGCTCGCCGCTGCGCCTGGGCTTCTGCGGGGTGCTGTCACCGTGGAAGGGCGCCCATCTGCTGGTCGACGCGGTGATGCGCAGCGAGGC
>DRKG01000540.1 GCA_011051855.1 bacterium
AACCGGGCGCGCGGCGACAGTCCCCTGGCGTGCCGGATCTGCTCACGCTTGCGCTCCGCCTTCGCCAGCGAGCCGTCGTCGCTGACCTCGGCGACGACGTCGGCGACCTCGGCTCCGAACTGCGCTGTGAGAAGTTCCTGCGTCGCATCGGTGTCTTCGATCGTGTCGTGCAGGATCGCCGCCGCCAGCGTGACCGGGTCGTCGACTCCGCCGATCTCGATCAGTCGTCGCGCGACCGACAGCGGATGGTTGACGTAGGGCGTATTCGAGCCCTTGCGGCGCTGGTCCCGGTGCTGGCGGGCGGCGAACGCGGCGGCCGTGACCAGCAGGCCGGCCGGGGACGCGGGCGGTATCGGCACGAGCGCGGTCGCCTGGCCTCAACTCCCGAACGTGATGCCCTGCGCGAGCGGCAGGCTGGTGCCCCAGTTGATCGTCTGCGTCTGTCGGCGCATGTAGGCCTTCCAACTGTCGGAGCCCGATTCACGGCCGCCGCCGGTTTCCTTCTCGCCGCCGAACGCGCCACCGATCTCGGCGCCGGAGGTGCCGATGTTGACGTTGGCGATGCCGCAGTCGCTGCCGATCGCCGACGTGAACCGCTCGGCGCTGCGCACGCTGTCGGTGAAGATCGCGCTGCTGAGGCCCTGCGGGACGTCGTTGTTGAGCTCGATCGCCTCGTCGAGCGAGCGCACCGGGATCAGGTAGAGGATCGGCGCGAACGTCTCCTGCTTGCAGATCGGTAGTGTCTCGGGACAGCGCACGATCGTCGGCTGCACGTAGGCGCCCCCCTTGATCGTCGCCGGCACGGTGGCGCGGCGGCCGCCGACGACGACCTTGCCGCCCTGCTCCTTGGCGGCCTTGATCGCGTCGGCGTAGGCGTTGGCCGCGTCGGCGTCGACGAGCGGACCGACCAGCGTCTTCTTGTCGAACGGATTGCCGATCTTGCACGACTTGTAGGCCTTGACCAGGCGCGCCTGCAGCTTGTCGATGATCTTGCGGTGCGCGAGCACGCGGCGGGTCGTGGTGCAGCGCTGGCCGGCCGTGCCGACCGCGCCGAACACGATCGCGCGCACCGCCAAGTCGAGGTCGGCGTCGTCCATGACGAGGATGGCGTTGTTGCCGCCGAGTTCGAGCAGGGTCTTGCCGAAGCGCTGGGCGACGCGCGGGCCGACGATGCGCCCCATGCGCGTGCTGCCGGTAGCCGACACCAGCGGCACCTTCGGGTCGTCGAGCAGGGCGCTGCCGACGGTCAGGTCCGGCCCGATCACGCAACCGACCAGGGGAGCCCATTCCTTGCCGAGCACCTTGGCGGCGATGTTGGTCATCGCGATCGCCGTAAGCGGCGTCTTCAGCGACGGCTTCCACAGGCAACTGTCGCCGCAGACCAACGCCAGCATCGAGTTCCATGCCCATACCGCGATCGGGAAGTTGAACGCGGTGATGATCCCGACCGTGCCGAGCGGCTGCCACATCTCGCGCATGTGGTGTTGCTCGCGTTCGCTCTGGATGGTCAGGCCGTAGAGCTGGCGCGACAGGCCGACCGCGAAGTCGGCGATGTCGATGCACTCCTGCGCTTCGCCGAGCCCCTCCTGCACGATCTTGCCGGCTTCGAGCGTGACCAGCTTGCCCAGCAGTTCCTTGTGCTCGCGGAACGCGTTGCCGATCCGGCGCACGTATTCGCCGCGTTGTGGGGCCGGCAGCTCGCGCCAACGCAGGAACGCCGCGTGCGCCTTCTTGCTGACGGCGGCGTAGTCGGCCGGGGTCGCCATACGCACTTTGGCGACCTCCTTGCCGTCGACCGGCGATCGCACCGCGAGCAGTTCGCCCTTGGTCTTGCGCCAGGAGCCATCGAAGGCGCCGCTGTGGATCTTGTTGACGCCGAGCTTCTTCAGGAAGGTGGTGTTCATTTCTCGGCAAGCACTTTGCACCAGCGCCGAGAACGTTCAAGGGGCGGAATGCGAACCGGCCCGCCGCACCCCGAAGGCGCGGCGAGCCGGCAGGGCGCGCGGGCGGTTACCAGCCGTGGCCGCCCCACCAGCTCCACCAGCCGTTCCGGCGGTGGTGGCGGCGGCGGCCGTGGTGCCCGTGGCCCGAGCTACCGCCACCCCCCGTGTGGGTGCTGTTGCAGTTCATCCACGTCTCGTTGTGGTTGGCGCGGTCGAGTGCGTTCTTCAGGACAGCCTGCTGGTAGCGGGCCGGGCCGCTGCACGGCGGGGTGTAGGGGTGGGCGCACAGGCTGAGCACCGCCTGCTGCATCAGGTCGGCGATGGTGATCTGGCCGAGCACCGGATCGTCGACCACCGCGTTGCTGCTGACGAAGCCGACGGCGACGTTGTTGTGCATCGCGACCAGTTGCGCCGACAGCATGTAGGCCATGTTCCAGGCGTTGGCCCGGCGCAGCCAGCGGCGGTATTGGCAGACGTTGGCGAACGACACCTGGTGGCCGCAGCGGTTGACGATGCACAGGTTCGTCAGCAGCGGAAGCAGGTTGTGTTGCTGGACGAGGGCGCTGCCGTGCCTGTTGCGCCAGAAGCCGATCGTGCGGGCGTCGCAAGCGACGACGTTCTCGACGGTGACGCCGAAGTCGCCGCCTTGCTTGGTGGCGCAGGCGCAAGTCTCGATCGGGTTGGCCGTCGAGGTGGTCGCCTGGAAGCCGCTCTGCAGCGCGAGTTCGACGGTGAAGCTGCCGCTGGCGACGTTCTCGAAGCAGTAGTTGCCGTCGTTGTCGGTCACGACCGAGATCGAGTTCTGGCCATCGACGAGGTTGACCGTCCAGCCGGGCAGGCCGGGTTCGCCGCTGTCGCGCTGACCGTTCTCGTTGGTGTCCTCGAACACGACGCCGCAGACGTCGCCGCCGTCGCCGTCACCGACGCGGAAGCTGTGGTAGCTGCGCACCGCGCATTCGGTGGTTCCGGGCATGAGCTGGCCGGCGAGCAGGTAGGGGTTGTTCGGACCGTTCGTCAGGTCCCAGTTGTTGCCGTACCACAGCTTGAAGCTGCACTGCGAGAACTGTGACGGCTGGAACTGGTCGAGGCACAGGCTCTGGCCTACGCCGCCGAGACCGATGCCGGTCTGGATCGCGCCGGGGTCGCTGGACATCGGAAAGCTCAGCGTGATCACGCCGCCCTGGTTGTCGACCTGCACGAAGCGGTCCATCGGGTCGTTGGTCGACACGACCTCGTCGAGGCCGTTGATCGGCGTGTCGGTGATGTGCACGTAGTAGGTGCCCGACGGCAGGTTCGGGTCGAACGCCAGGTAGACGGTCTCGGTGGGCACCAGGAACACTTCTTCGCCGATCGCCGGATCGAACGTGGTCGGCAGTTCGTTGCCGTCGGCGTCGACGATGTGCACCGGGTAGGTGTTGTCGGAACAGTTCTGGGCGGCGCCGACCGTGGCGAAGGCGGCGGCGCACAGTCCGGCGAGGAGGTGGCTGGTGAGGATGCGGTTGCTCATGGATGTCGGTTCAGGTTGGTCCAGATCGCGGGGCGGGACGCGGCGACTCTCCGGTCGAATGCGGTCCCCCGAACGAGGGTAGCCCGGATTCCCAAGGTGGCCGGCGCTGGCGTCG
>DRKG01000541.1 GCA_011051855.1 bacterium
CAGCCAGCCGCCCACTACGGCCCGGCTTTCTGGGACCGCCTGTTCGCGGAACGGGCAAGGCGGAAGCTGCCCAAGGCCGCCGGCAGCTAGCCCGATCTATGCATGAAGCAGCGCCCCCGGTGCGCTACTCCTCGCCGAAGTTCGCCGCCACCAGCTCGGCCAGGGCGCGCAGCAGCGCGTCGGCGTCCGGGCCGGTCGCTTCCAGCTCGAGTTCCACGCCCTGCTCGGCGGCGAGCATCATCATGCCCATGATCGACTTGCCGTCGACGCGATCCTCGTCCCCGACACGGCGCACACGCAGTTGGCTGGCATAGGCGTTCGCCGTCTGCACGAACAGGTGCGCCGGGCGAGCGTGCAGGCCGTGGCGGTTCTGCAGCGTCACCTTCAGCACGCGCGGCTCGGAGCCCGCGGCACCGTCGGTCTGGTCCCCGGTCATCGCATCAGCCCTTGTCCGCCATCTCGACCAGCAGGTCGCGGATCGCGTCGTCCCCATCGGCGTCGAGCAGGAAGCGGCGGAAATCGGCGTTGCGCGCCAGGCCGGCGATCCAGCGCAGGCACTGCAGGTGGCCCTCGGGTTCGTCGGACGGCGACACCAGCAGGAACGCGACGTGCACCGGGCGCCCGTCGATCGCCTGCCACTCGATGCCCGGATGGCTGCGCGCCAGGACCAACGTGATGCGGTCGACGCCGTCGCCCTTGACGTGCGGCACCGCGACGCTGTTGCCGAGGCCGGTAGAGCCGATCTTCTCGCGCTCGGACAAACGCTTGCCGAGCGCCTTGCGGGCGGACTTGGGAAACGCACCGGCAGCTTCGGCGGCGTCCAGCAGCTCCTTGAGCGCAGCCTCCTTGGTGCCGGCTTCGAGTTCACCGATCACCGCGGCACGTTGGACCAGATCGCGAATCATGGGGCGAGGAGTGTGCGGAATGACCCCCGCCGACGCAACGATCGTTCGGAACTCCGGTCCGCGCAATCCGCGTTCAGGCAAGGAAGGCGACTGCAGAAGCGCAGGCGGCGCGAACGGACGCCGTAGGCGGCCGCTCTTCTACTGCATGGGCGCGGATGGTGCGTGCCGGGGGTGCTATTCCATGCATAGATCGGGCTAGTCGTCCAGCGTCTTCCGGACCACGTCTTCGTAGGTCTCTTCGTCCGCTGGCAACGGCGACACCCGATCGGTCGCCCGCTCGCGCTCCTCCCGAACCTCAGGGTGCTTGTGGTCCTTGCGCCTCTCCTTCGCCTTGCGGAGCTGCGCTTCCATCTTGTCGACCAGCAGGTCGATCGTCGAGGAGAACGACTCGCCACGGTCCTTGGCGACCAGCGGCGCGCCCCTGGTCTGGTGCGCGATCAGCTCGATCTCGGGGCTCTCGTGCGCGTGCTCGGCGACGACCTCGATGCGCGTCAAGGCATCCCCGTAGCGCGCCAGTCGGCGCAGCTTGCGGGTGGCGTGCTCCTGCATGCGCTCGGTGATCTGGTCGTGGCGACCCTTGAACTCGATCGGGACTTCTGGGCTATCAGTCATGCAGCTACCTCAGGGGGAACTCTATCGACTTTCCGGACCAGGTTCCGCCGGAGTCCTGGGACAACGTCCGAAGTCGAGCCGGCGGACGTGGTTTCAACGTTCGGGGAAACCCCAGAACTTCACTTCGGCGGCGAGTTCGACCCCGAACTCGGCCCGCACCCGCTCGCGCACCTCGGTCATCAGCGCGACGAAGTCACCGGCCGTGCCGGTGTCGTCGTTGACGAAGTAGTTGGCGTGCTTGTCGGACACGCGCACCCCCCGCACCGACATGGTCTTGCAGCCGGCGGCCTCGATCAGGCGACCGGCGGCATCGCCCGGCGGATTGCGGAACACGCAGCCGACGCTGCGCTGGGTGACCGGCTGGCTCCGGTTGCGCGCCTGCAACGACGCCGAGAAACGCGCGAAGATCGCCTCGGGGGCGTCGGGTTCGAGCTCGAACGTCGCCTGCACCACGATCGCATCGCCGAGCCCGCCATCGCGGTAGCGCGGCTGCAACTGTTCCTTCGCACGCACGCCGATGCGGCCATCGGGCTCGACCACCGTCAACGACACCAGATGGTCGAAGGTCTCGCCATCGCGCGTGCCGGCGTTCATCGCCACCGCGCCACCGACCATCGCCGGGATACCGGTCAGCTTTTCGAGCCCGGCGAGGCCGGCCTCTTTGGTCGCGCGCAACAGGCTCGGCAGCGTCACGCCCGCGCCGACGGTGACGCGGTTCTGCTCGCGCACGATGCGATGCAGCGACGACAGGTGCAGCACCACGCCGCGCACCCCCTGGTCGGCGACGACGACGTTGCTGCCGCCACCCAACACGTAGAGCGGCAGCTCCAGCTCGCGGCAGACGCGCACCACCAACGCCACGTCCTGTTCGCCGAACGGCTCGACGAACCATTCGGCCGGCCCGCCGATGCGCAGGTGCATCATCGGCGCCAACGGCACCCCCTGACGCACCGCGCCGCGCATGTCGGCGAGCGCCGCGCGCAAATCAGAGCCCGGCAACGATGCCCTCCACGGCCAGATCGACGTCGCCGGCGCCGAGCACCATGACCACCGTGCCCCGACGGTGGTGCCGCCCCACGACCTCGGCGACCTGCGCCACCGGGCCGGCGTAGTGCGCATCGCACCCCCGCTGGCGAACCGCCGCGACCAGATCGCCCGCGCTGACCGCCGCCATCATCTCGTCGCTCTCGCGTGCGCCGTAGATTTCGGCGACCAGCACCTGGTCGGCGAGCGCCAGCGCCTCGGCAAAGCCATCGAGCAGGAACAGCGTGCGCTGGAACTGGTGCGGCTGGAACACCACCTGGATGCGTCGCCCCGGGAACCGCCGCCGCGCGGTTCGCAGCACCGCCTGGATCTCGGTCGGGTGGTGCGCGTAGTCGTTGACCAGCACGTCCCCATTCGGCCCGGTGTGCACTTCGAAGCGGCGGCGCACGCCGGCGAAGGCCGACAGTCCCCGGCACGCCCCGTCGAGATCGGCTTCGGCGGTGTGCGCAAGCCCGAGCGCGAACAGCGCGTTGAGCATGTTGTGCCGGCCGGCCAGCGACAGTTCGACGCGCCGCAGGCGCTCGCCGTGCAACACCGGCGTGAACGAGAAGCAGCCGAGGCGCTCGGTCACGTCGACCGCGCGCAGGTCGGCCCACAGCCCCGAACCGACCGTCAGGATGCGCACGTCGTTGCGCAGGTTCGCCAGCACCGCGTTGGGCACGGTGTCCTCGACCAGCGCGGTGCCGCCGGGGCGAACGCGAGCCAAGTAGCCGGCGAACGCCTCCAGCAGTTCGTCGGTCGACGGATAGCAGTCGAAGTGGTCGTGGTCGAGGTTGAGGATGGCGGCGCCGAACGGCCGCAGGTTGTGGAAGCTGCGGTTGAACTCGCAGGCTTCGACGACGAAACCGATGCCCTTGCCACCGTGGCCGTTGCCGCCGAGTTCGGGCACTTCCCCGCCGATCAGGTGCGACGGATCCCGCCCCGCGGCGCGCAGCGCGGCCACCGTCAGGCCGGTGGTGGTGGTCTTGCCGTGGGTGCCGCCGATCGCGAGGGTGCGCCGCCCCTCGCTGAGGCGACCGACGGCCTCGGCGTAGAGCAGCGACGTGAAGCCGAGACGCACGCAACGCTTGACCTCGGGATCCCCCGGCGACACGGCGGCGCTGCGGATCACGTAGCCCTCGGCGCCGTGGATGCGGTCGGGATCACAACCGGTCCAGACCTCGTGCCCCTCCTGGGCGAGACGCTCGACCACCGAGCCCCCGATCGCGTCGCTGCCGGTGACGACGCCGCCGACGCCGGCGAGCAGGCGCGCCAGCCCGCTCATGCCGGCCCCCCCGACACCGACGAAGTGGAACCGGCGCGAACCGAAGCTCGTCCCCGGAATACCTTCCTGGGCCGCCGGTTCGGGCATGCCGACGCCGGTCACGCCACCCCCCCGCGCCGCGGGGCGGCTGCGCGCGGACGGAGCGGCGCCGCCGCGGGGGTCACTCGCGCCCCTTCGCCCCCCGGGAGCTGGCGGCGCACGTCGGCGAGGATCGAGCCCACGGTATCCGGCATGCGCAATCGGCGCGCGGCGTCCCCCATGGCGGCGAGCCGCGACGGCTCGGCCAACAGGGCTTCGACCTGCTCGCGCAGGTCGGCCGGGTCCAACCCGACCTCGTCGAGCACGACCGCCGCGCCGATGCGGGCCAGCACTTCCGCGTTGTGAAACTGCTGACGATCGCGATGGTGCGGATACGGCAGCACGATCGCCGCCCTGCCGACCGCGCACAGTTCGGCGATGGTGGTGCCGCCACCGCGACAGATGACCAGATCGGCGGCGGCGAACAGACGGTCCATGTCGGCGGCGACCGGCCGCACGTTGGCGACCGTGTCACGCGCGACCTCGGCGTAGCGGTGGCGGACCGCGGCGTCGTTGCCGAGGCCCGACAGGTGCACGATCTGCAGCTTCGCCCGCACCCGCTGCAGCACGCCCGGAACGCGCTCGTTGAGCACGCGTGCGCCCTGGCTGCCGCCGGTCACCAGCACCACCGGTTGTTCGAGCGACAGTCCGAGCGAACGGCGCGCCGCCGCGCGATCGACCTGCCCGAAACCCGGCCGCAGCGGCGTGCCGGTCCGCAACGCGCGAGGGTGCTGCTCGCCCCGGCCCGGCAAACCGACGTACATGCGCCTGGCGAATGGCAGCAGCCAGCGGTTGGCGCGCCCGACGACCGCGTTCTGTTCGAGCAGGAACAGCGGCAGGCGCAGGCTCCTGGCGGCGAGCGCCACCGGCAGCGACGCCCGCCCCCCGGTGCTGATTGCGCCGACGATGCGCTCGCGGCGCAGCAGGGCCCGCGTGTTCCAGACCGTGCGCGACAACCACAGCGGCAGCGACCACGAGTGCCGTGCCCGCGGCAGGTCGACGGCCGCGATGCCCGGCAGTTCCCGGCGCACCAGTTCGCGCTCGACGTCCCGGCCTTCGAGCAACAACAAGGGTGCTTCCCCCTGTTCGCACAGGCCGCGAGCGAGGGCCAGCGCGGGCATCAGGTGACCGCCGGTGCCGCCGCTGACGAGACAGATGCGTCCCATCGCAGACGGCTGCGACGAGGCCGGCGTCCCGATCGACATGTCGGCGGGCGACGACACCTACTTCAACGGCAGCTTCAGGGTCTTGCCAGGGATCAGGCGGCGCGGATCGACGCGCGGGTTGAGCCGGCGGATCTCCTTGCTGCGCTTCTCGGCTCCGAGTTCGAGTCGGGCGATGCGCGCGAACGAGTCCCCCTTGCGAATCACGTAGCGGCGATAGGCGCCGGCGCGTTCCATCGGGGCCGCGCGCGATTCGTCGGCCTTGGCTTTGCCCGGCAGCACCAACACGTCGCCCTTCTTGATCTTGCGCGGCTCGATGTCTGGGTTCAGACGCATGATGGCCGCGACGTAGCGCGTGCTGCCGAGCTCGCGCGACGAGATCTCCGAGATGGTGTCGCCGTCGCGCACGGTGTACTTGCGGGTGGCCACCACCTGCGGCGGCGCCGGAGGATCCTTGCGGACCACCGGCGCCTGCTTCTGATCGTCGTTCCGCGGCCGTTCGCCCGGCTTCGGCTCGCTGCGGCGCTCCCTGCGCGGCTTGGCCTTCGGCCGTGGAACCGGCTGCAGCAGGGTATCGAGGTAGCTCGCCTCGTCCGCCTGCGAACCGCGCCGGAAGTCGACCCGGCGACCACCGCGATCGGCATTCGCCAGCATCGGCACCACACCCGGCTGTGCCGCGCCCGACTGGGGAACCCGCTGCCCGTTCGACGCACCCGGCACCTGGCCGGCCCCCTGGGCGTCTTCGCCCCAGATCGTCACTCCGAGGATCAGGAAGATGACAAGACACAGAACATAGAGGCCGTACTTCTCGAGTTGACCCATCACACCCTCCGAACCTTGGGAATCAGGTAACCACCACTTCGTCGGCGGTCGCGAACGACCCGGCGCGATCCGCTCGCACCGCGTTGCCGATCAGACCGACCGCCGCCAGACAGAAAACGAGATTCGTGCCGCCCGTCGAGACGAACGGCAGATCGATACCTTTCGCCGGCGCCCACCCGCTGACCACGAGCAGATTCACGGCGGCCTGCATGCAGATCATGAACGCGTAACCGCACACGATGAAGCGCAGGAACGGATCACGCGCCTGCAGCACCAGACGGTAACAGACATACCCGAACAGCGTGAACGAGCCGAGTACGAACAGCGAACCGAGGTAGCCGAACTCTTCGCCGACGATCGCGAACACGAAGTCGTTGTGCGCCTCGGGCACGTGGTGCATCTTCATCCAACCCTGGCCGAGGCCGCGGCCGAACACGCCGCCGGATCCGATCGCGATCAGCCCGAGGCCGACCTGCGAACCGGGTTCCGTGTGCAGGAAACCCGTCAGCCGGTCGCGCACGTAGCCGTGGCGCAGCGCGACGAGTGCCATCCCGGCAACGCCGAGCGCAAACAGCGGCACGAAGTGCACGAAGCGCACGCCGGCGACCAGCGCCAGACAGGCCGCGAGCGCGACCGCCAGCATGGCATTGCCGTTGTCGGGCTGGGTCGCCAGCACCGCCGCAAGCAACAACGCGCACCCCATCGCCGGCAGGAACCCGCGGCGAAAGCCCGCCCGGCCGGTGCCGGCGCGCGCCAGCAACCAGGAGACCGCCAGCACCAGGAAAAAGCGCGCCGGCTCGACCGGCTGGAACTGAAGGTGCAGGGCGCGGGATTCGATCCAGCGGGCGGCGCCCTTGTGCGAATCGCCGAACACGTGCGGCAATAGGCAGGCGACCACCGCCAGGCCGAACATCGGCAGCGCCGCACGGCGGATGAGCCGCATCGGCGTCAGTGCGGCGATCAGGAAGGCGCCCAACCCGATCAGCAGCTTGAAGCCCTGGGTCTTCATCACGTGGATCGGGCCGGCGTCGAGCTGCGAGCCGCGCACCGACACCGCCATCACCAGGCCGAGACAGCACAGCGCCATCACGACCAGCATCAGCCAGTCGAGTTCGCGCACGTGCACCGTCGGTTCGCGGTCGGCGGTGCGGTGTCTCGGAATCGCGGTCATGGGCGGTTCCTCAGCGCACCTTGAACAACACCAGGCTGCCCATCGCGAGCAGCGCCGAAACGATCCAGGTGCGCGCGACCACGCGCGTCTCCGGCATGCCGCCGAACTGGAAGTGGTGGTGCAGCGGTGCACATCGGAACACGCGCTTGCCGCGCAGCCTGAACGACGCGACCTGCAGGATCACCGAGAGCGCCTCGGCGACGAACACGCCGCCGACGACGAACAACACCAGTTCGGTGCGGCTGACCACCGCTGCGAATGCGAGCGCTCCGCCGAGCCCGAGGCTGCCGACGTCGCCCATGAACACCATCGCGGGAGCCGCGTTGAACCACAGAAAGCCGAGCGCGCCACCGAGCAAGGCCGCCATCAGCACGGCCATTTCGCCGGCGCCGGCGACGTGCGGTACCAACAGGTATTGCGACCAGTCGACGCGCCCGACCGCGTAGGTGATGGCCGCATACGCGATCGCCGCCGTCGCGATGCAGCCGGCGGCGAGGCCGTCGAGACCGTCGGTCAGGTTGACTGCGTTCGCCGAGCCGGTCAGCACCAGCACCGCCAGCACCAGAAAGGGAACTCCCCAGAAAGCGCTGAGGTCGAGCGCGAACTCCTTGGCGAACGGCACGTACAGGTGCGGCCCGCCGAGTTCGCCCTGGAGCGCCGCCGGCCCGAGCAACCACCATGCGACGAACACCGCGATCACGGACAGGGCGCCCTGCTTCTGGCGCTTGCTGATGCCGCGCTTCTTCTCGCCGGAGCGCCCCTGGCGCAGCTTGGTCCAATCGTCCCAGAAACCGACCAGCGCAAACCCGGCGACCAGCACCAGCGCCGGCCACGAGAATCGATTGGGGCCGTCGAATCGCAGCCACAGTGCCGCCGAAAGGAGGATCGAGCCGATCACGAACAGGCCGCCCATGGTCGGCGTGCCGACCTTGTCCTTGTGCAGTTCCTCGAGCCGCTGCGAACCGGTGCCGTCGATGCGTTCGCCCATGCCCTGACGCACCAGCCAGCGGATCACCCGCGGGCCGAGCGCGATGGCGAGCAGGAACGCGGTGACGGCGGCGGCGCCGGCTCGGAACGAGATGTAGCCGAACAAGCGGCAGACATCGTCCGAGGACAGGTATGGCGCCAGCCAGTGCATCATTCGCCCAGCACCTCCTCGGTGCACGCGGCGCGACGTTCTTCTTCGGCGAGGTCCTGCACGAGCCGGTCGACCAGCCGGTCGAGCGCGACCCGCCGCGATGCCTTGCACAGCACGCGATCGCCAGTGCGCAACAGCGAACGCAGCGCCGCGTGCGCTGCGCCGATGTCGGCCACGCAATCCACCGCGCGCGCCGACATGCCGGCGGCGAGCGCGCCTTCGGCGATCGGCCACGCGTCCTCGCCGACGCAGATCAGCCGATCCTGACCGCTCTCGACCACCTGTTCGCCGAGCCGACGGTGCAGCGCGAGACTGCCTTTGCCGAGTTCGAGCATCGCACCGAACACCGCGATCGAGCGGCCCGTGCGCCCGCCCTTGCCGGCCCGCAACCCCGCGAGCGCCTGCAGAGCCGAGCGCGCCGACTCCGGGTTCATGTTGTAGGTATCGTCGAAGATCGTCACGCCGCCGACCACTTTCGGCTCGAGCCGCCGCGCCGCCGACGGCACCGCCGCGAGCTGCTGCAACACCAGCTCCTCGGGCACACCGAGGTGGTGCGCCGCCGCGATCACGGCGAGCGCGTTGTAGACGTTGTGGCTGCCCAGACGCGGCAACGTGACCGGCCGTTCGCCTTGCAGCAGGAACGTCGTGCCGAGTGCATGGAAGCGCACCTCGGTGGCGAACCAGTCCGCTTCGTGGTTGATGCGCACACACTGGACCGGGGCCGGCGTCAGCTCCGCCATCGTGCGGCAGGCCGCGTCGTCGCCGTTCAGGATGCACAGGCCGTCGGCGGGCAAACCCGCCGGCAGCGCCGCCTTTTCGCGGGCGACGCCGGCGAGCGATCCGAGGCCTTCGAGGTGCGCCGGCGCGACGCAGGTGACGATGCCGACGTCCGGACGGGCCACCGCGGTCAGTTGCGCGATCTCACCCGGTGCGTTGGTGCCGATCTCGACCACCGCCGCGCGCGTCTCGGCGCCGAGTTGGAACAGCGTCAACGGCACGCCGACCTGGTTGTTGTAGGAGCCGGGCGAGCGCACCGTCGGCATCGCCGCCGACAACACGGCGCCGAGCCACTCCTTGGTCGAGGTCTTGCCGCACGAACCGGTGATGCCGACGACCCGCGCGCGGTGGCGCCGGCGGTGCTCGCGCGCCAGGTCGAGCAACGCCATGCCGGTGTCGTCGACCCGCACCACGAACGGGGCCCGCGCCGAGCGCGATCCCCGCACTGGCGAGAGACGCGACAGCTCGGGCAAGTCGCGCGATACGACCAGCCCGACCGCTCCGTTCGCGATCGCCGACCCGATGTGGTCGTGGCCGTCGTGGCGTTCCCCGCGCAGCGCCACGAACACCTTGCCGGTGCAGTCGCCGCGCGAGTCGGTGGTCACCCCGCTGCCGGTCGGCCCGCCCTGCACGACCGCGCCCGCCACGGCCTTGGCCACCGAACGCGCCGTGAACCAGCCGCGCGCGGCCGCCTGCTTCATCGGTGCAACCATCCCGCCTCCCGCGCGGCGAGCGCGCGCCCGGCCTCGAGCCGATCGTCGAACGGCACCACGCTGTCCTTGAACACCTGGTAGGTCTCGTGGCCCTTGCCCGCGATCAACACGGTGTCGCCGGGCGCAGCCCGCTGGACCGCCAACCGGATCGCCTCGGCGCGGTCGACCACCTGGAAGGCCTCGCACCGCTCGCCGTCGAGACCGGGCAGCATGTCGGTGATGATCGCCGCCGGATCCTCGCTGCGCGGGTTGTCGCTGGTGAGGTAGGCGTAGCGCGCGTGGCGGCTGACCGCCGCCGCCATCGGCGCGCGCTTGCTGCGGTCGCGGTCGCCACCGCAGCCGAACACGACGTGCAGGTCGCCCTCCGAAACCCCGGCGAGCGTCGCGCAGACCTTCTCGAGCGCATCCGGCGTGTGCGCATAGTCGACGAACGTGCGCACCCGGCCCGAGCGCGCGATCGCGCCGGGCGCCTCGACCAGTTCGAGCCGGCCGGGCACCGCGCGCGCATCTTCCAGCGCCGACGCGACCGTCAGTTCGCTGGCGCCGAGCGCCAAGGCACTCGCCGCGGCGGCGAGCGCGTTCTCGATGTTGTGCGCGCCGACGATCGGCAGGAACAGCTCGACCGCGCCGTTCGGCATCACCATGCGCATCCTGGTGCCGTCGGGGCCGGGCTCGATGTTCTCGGCGCGGATGTCCGCTTCCGGCGACAGGCCGTACCAGATCACGTTCACCCCCGGTTGCAGCTCGTCGGCCATCGCCAGCGACACCGGGTCGTCGCGATTCAGCACCGCGGTGGCGCCCGGCTCGAGAGCCCGGAACAGGCGCGCCTTGGCCGCCCGGTAGGCGCGCATGTCGCCGTGGTAGTCGAGGTGATCCTGCGACAGGTTGGTGAACACGCCGACCGCGAACTGCACCCCGCGCACGCGGTCCTGGTCGAGGCTGTGGCTCGACACTTCCATCACGCACGCGCTGGCGAAGCGATCCGCCATCTCGCGCAGGTAGCCGTGGATGCGCACCGGATCCGGGGTGGTGTTCGCCGCCGGGATGCGACGGCCGCCGAACTCGTAGGCGATGGTGCCGAGCAGTCCGACCTGGCGACGGTCGGCCTGCAGGCAGGTGCGGATCAGGTGCGCGGTCGTGGTCTTGCCGTTGGTGCCGGTCACCCCGATCACCGACAGCGCGCGCGACGGGTCGCGGTAGTAGAAGCGCGCGGCGTCGGCGAGCGCCTCGCGGGCGTTGTCGACGACCAGCACCGGCACCGTCGTCGACAGCGGCTCTTCGGCGACGACCGCCACCGCGCCGCGCGCGATCGCCTGCTGCACGAACACCGCGCCGTCGTTCTTGGCCCCGCGAATCGCGAAGAACAGATTGCCGGGGCGCACTTCGGCCGAGTGGAAGGCGAGCCCGTCCACCGCCAGATCGCGCCATCGCATCACGTCGCGCGGCTGCAGGCAGTCGCGCAGTTCTCGCAATCGCATGAAGCCCTGCCCGGACGGAAGCCCGGACGGGAAAGCCAAGTCAGTCATGAACCGCCCTAACGAGTATCTCTGGCCGCGCCGGCCCCAACCGGCGACAACCAGCCTGAAAAGCCAGGAGTACGAGGTAACGCCTGCGATGCCTTCGGCACCGTAGACCCGATCCGGGTCTGACCACCCGAACCACTTCGCGGTTCCTGGCGCAGTTGGCGTCGCTCCGCCAATCGCTGGCACTCGAGCAACAACTTCACTGCTGGGGGCGCAGCATAGCTGCCGCCGTAGAACCGCGCACGTCCGTCTTTCTGCAGCACACACACCGCGAGCCAACGCGGATCCTCCGCCGGCACGAAGCCGACGAAGCTCGCGTTGCGCACGTGCTTGAGCCGACCGTTGCCGATGCCGACCCGACTCGCCGCAGTGCCGGTCTTGCCGCCGACCAGGCCGTGCAGGTCGATGCCCTGCTTGTGGAACTGTTCCCACAGGTGACGCCCGGTCGCGTGTTCGCTGTTATCCACAACGTCGGCCATCGCCGCGCGAACCGCCTCGACGACTTCCGGACGGTAGCGCAGGCCGGTGCCCTGGCGCGGCGGCACACGGTGCCACTCGCCCGCGACCTCGACGCCGCGCACCAACCGCAGCTCGGCCTCGATGCCGCGGAACATGCGCAGGTAGGCGCGCGCGACCTGCAGCGGCGTGACTTCGAGTTCGTAGCCGAAGCTGAACGAGATCGCGCTGTTGGCGAAGAAGCTGCGCAGCGGCCGCCGCGGATCGAACGAGTCCGGGTGGTGACCGGGGACCGCCTCGTGCGGCAGGTTCAGGTTCACCGAGGTGCCGAACCCGTAGGCCCGCATGTAGTCCTGCCACTGCTCGCGCGACAGCCCGAGGCCGACCATCGCGGCACCGATGTTCGAGCTGTTGACGATGATGCCGTGCGCGTCGAGCACCCCGCAGCGGTGGTCGTCCTGAACCGGCCGCCGACGCCCGAGACTCGCGATGCGCCGCGCGTAGTCCGCGCCGTTCGGACTGCAATCGAAGCGATCGCGCCGCCAATCGAGCGCGTTCACCTGATGGGCGTAAGAGAGCACCAGCGGCTTCACGATCGAACCGGGCTCGAATCGGCTCTGGTAGGGAGTGAACGCCTTGCCCTTCTCGGTCGGGACCTTGTCCTCGGTCTTGTCGTGCCACGACGCGGCGGCGAGCAGATCGCCGTTGTCGAGATCGACCAGCACCAGCGCCCCCCAGCGCGGGCGGTGCTCGCCCCGGGCATCGCCGGATTCGGCCTGCGCGGCCAGTTCGCGCACGGCGACGCGCTGCAGCTCGAGGTCGAGCGTCGTGTGCAAGCGGGTCGGCGGAACCATGCCGGCCGCCGGTTCGACGAAGTAGGCACGGCGGCGGCCGTCCTGCCGGATGCGCCGACGCCCCCCGATGCCGGGCGTGAGCGCGCGCAGCGCCTCGAGGCCGCAGACGCCGAACGTCCGGTAGCCGGCGCCGCCGTGCTCATCCTCGACCCAGATGGTGTCGGTGTGGCCGACGATGCCGTGGGTCAACTCGCGCTCGAGGTAGACGCGGCGGAACGAGCGGATGAAGTCGAGGCGAACCGTGCGGAAGTCGGCGTCGAGCTCGTGCAGCGCATCGGCGACGGCGAGGCGGTCGATTCCGGTCGCAACCAAGAAGTCCGCCGCCCGCGGCCGGAACGGGAACTTCCCGGTGGCCGGCAGCTCGCCGACCCGGAACGCGCGCGCGAGGATCCCTGCCAACCGCTCGCGGTGCCGGGCGTGCCGTTCGCGGCGACCGGTCTGCTCGGGGTCCGCGACCAGCGCGAGCGCCATGCGGTCGACCAACGTCGCCAGCCAACCGCGGAAGGCGACCACGTCCTTGCGCAGGTCACGCGGCACCGCGACGTGCGCGCGCACCTCGTAGGCCTCGCAGTCGGTGGCCAGCGTGACGCCATTGCGATCGACGATCGTGCCGCGCGGCGCCGGATACTTCTCGGAACGCCAGACCTGCCGGTCGGCGGTAGCGGCGACCAGCGGCAGCGCGCGCCCGTCCTTGCGCACGAGTTCGCCGCCCTGCACCACCTGCAGCCAGCCGAGCCAGCCGCAGAGGAACACCGGCACCGCCCCGAGCGCGCCGAAGGCGAAGCGCAGCCGCCGCCGTTCCCCCGCCTTCACTGCAGCCGCTCCTGGTAGCGCGCCGCCGCCTGACGCAGCCACTGCCAGTGCATCGCCGCGAGCCGTTGCGGCGAAGTCGCCGCCAGCCGTTCCATCGCCAGCCGCCGAAGTTCGACGACCTGATCCGCGACCCTGCGGTAGTCGCGTTCGATGTGCCGCCGCGTGCGCACGTTGTCGGCGCGTATGCCCGCGGTGCCGATCGCGAGCACCACCGCCAGTGCGAAGAACAGTCCCGCCAGCAGCCACCTCACGCCGCTTCCTCCTCGCGCTTGATGCCGCAGCGCAGCTTGGCGCTGCGCGCGCGCGGGTTGTGGCGCGCCTCGCTCGGCGTCGCCGTGATCGGCTTCTTGGTGACCACCTGCAGGTGCTCGCGCACGAACCGCTTGACCACCCGATCCTCGACCGAGTGGAACGAGATCACCACCAGGCGCCCGCCCGGGCGCAGGCAAGCGGCCGCCGCATCGAGGCCGCGCTCGAGCTCGCCGAGTTCGTCGTTGATGCGCATGCGAATGGCCTGGAACGAGCGCGTCGCCGCGTGGATGCGGCCCCGGCGAGCCGGCGCCGGCAAGGCCGACACGATCAGGTCCTTGAGCTGGCCGGTGCGCGTGATGCGGGTGCGGCGCCGAGCCGCGACGATGCGGCGCGCGATCCGACGCGAGAAGCGTTCCTCGCCGAGCTGGAACAGCGTGTCGGCCAGCTCCCGTTCGGACACCTCGGCCAACCACCTTGCGGCAGTGAGCGGCGCGTTGGCGTCCATTCGCATGTCTAGCGGCCCGTCGGCCATGAAGGAGAACCCTCGCTCGGGTCGGTCCAACTGGAGAGAACTCACGCCGAGATCGAGGAGCACGCGGTCGCAGCGGAGATGACCGGTCTCCGCCAGGACCTCGCGCAGGTTTGCGTGAGGTGAGTGGTGCAGGGAGAAGCCGGCCCGCGCGCCGGCGGCAGCGGCTTGCGCCAGTGCCGCCCGCGCGACGGCCAGAATCTCCCTGTCGCGATCGAGTCCCACCAGGAAACCGTCCGGACCGATGGCCCGCGCGATTCGCACCGCGTGACCACCAGCCCCGACCGTGCCATCGACGACCACGAGTCCGGAGCGGAGTTCGAGCATCGTCAGCACCTCGTCGAGCAAGACCGGAACGTGCACGGGTTGCCTATCCCCGTGCGCGCCCCCGCCGTTACCCTGCGCGTCCCCGTTCAACGAGCTGCATCCCTTGACCACCCGACAGCAGTCGAAGAACGTGCACCCTGACCATGGGTGCATGGACACGCCATACCACGTTGCCTTGCGTGACGGCGTGCAACGGACCTCGTCACTACGAAGCCGCGGGCGCCGATGGTTTGGCTGGATCGATCAGTTCTGCAAAGAGCTGCTCTTCTTCGGGAGTCGCTTCGACCAAAGCCTCGTCCAGGACGGCGGGCGACCACAGTTCGACCACCCTGCCTGTGCCGACCAGGACGACGGGCTTGCTCTGGGCGAGCCCCGCGTACTTGAGCAACGGCTCGGGCACACGGATGCGCCGGTTGCCGTCAGGCACGACCGCCTCGGAGTGGCCCAGGAACCGGCGACACAGGGCTCGGTGAGCCCGGCTGCCAGGTACGGCCCGACCGATCTGGTCGACGAGTTCCTGGAACCCCTCGGAGTCGTGCAGGAGCAGGCAGCGATCCAGTCCGGCGGTCAGGTGGAACTTCCACCGGCTCTTCGGGAGCTCGTCGAGGATGCGCGGGGGCAGGGTGAGCCTGCCCTTGTCATCGATTCCGTGCTCCGAACTGCCAGAGTAAGTGGCCATCGCGCCGAGACCGGGGCACAACCCGCGCCCTTGTCGCCCCGGACTCTAGCAGGCGTTCCCCCACTGTCAACCACACTCACCCACTCCTACCCCACCGTGACCCACCACCAACCACCACGATCCACCACCCTCCACACTCGGTAGTGTCGGACCTCGTGACGCGGCACCACCTGGGCCGGCGACAAAGGATCCGGCCGACAGAAAAAAACTGCAGACGGGGCCTTGGCGCCGGGCGCCGGGCCGCAGAGAACGCACCCATGCGCACGCCTTCGTGGTTCACGGTTCCCTCGCTGTTGCTGTTCACCGCCTGCTCCGGCGGCGAACTCGTCGGCGTCCACATCGACCTCGCCGCCGACGGCTCGGGCACACTGACGCTGCGCTCGCTCGCCCCGGCCGACTCCGCCACCGCCGCCGAGACGCGCACGCACGGCGCCGACTGGACCGTGCGGGGTGCTCTGGTCTCCAGCCAGGGCACGTTCTCCCGGATCGCGCAGGTAACCCTCGGCGACGGCGAAGTGACGTTCGCCCCGCAACTCGACGGCGACCGCCCCGGCCTGCGGGTGACGCTCACCCGCGGCCCCGACGCCAAGTGGATCGCGGCACTGACGCCCCCGCGCCAGCAACGCCGCCGCCTCGCCGGAGCCTACGATCCGACCGGACGCACCCGAGAAATCGGCGACGTGCTGCGGCTCGAGATCGCGGCTCCGGGCCGGGTGATCACTTCGGGCGTGCTGCCGACCGGCCGCGGCGTCGAAGCCAACCGCGACGGCGACAAGGCGACGCTGCTGCTGCCGGTCGCGACCGCACGGGAAGAAGGCGACGCGTTCGTCTGGGACATCAGTTGGCTGCGCAAGTAGCAATAGCCGCCCCGACTCAACCCTCCCCGGCAGCTTCGGCGGACTCGGCCGCGTCCGCCGTCTCACCGATGGCCGCCAGCAGCTCGTCCTTGATGCCGCCGAGATCGAGCGACTCGACCGGCGGCGCGAACAGCAGGATCGGCACGCGCTCCTTCTGCTTCGGATCGACCACGACCAGGTCCGCCTGCTCCTGCTCGCGCGTCGTCGGCCGCTTCATCTTCAGCACCCGCTTGCGCAGCAACAACAGCGCGCAGAAGTAGCGCAGCGCCCGCGCGCGCTCGTCGTCGACCTCGGCGAGCCGGTCGAACAGCGCGCGCAGCGAGACCAGGTCCAGCACCGGTTCCTTGCTGCCCGACTGGCGGCGCACGGCCCGCCAGAAGATCGGCGGCTGTTCGGGGCCGCAGCGGCGCTCGTGGTCGGCGAAGCACGCGTCACACAGCTCGCGCCGCACGCAGACGGTGGCGTCGGCATCCGCGCCGGCCTTGCCGGCCTTGCCGGGGTCGACCTGCTGCCACTCGAGCACCGCAAAGTAGGAACGGCACGTCGGCAACGGGCAGCCCGGCTTCTGGCAGCCTTCGCGGTCCTTGTGGATTCTCCAGTCGTCAGCCATCGGTATGTCGTTCCGTGAAGCGCGGGAGCCCCGCCGCAAAGCGCCGCCATGCCGCCGCGGTGCGCGGCGACCGGCTGCCGGACATCTGCTGCAAAGCCTTCTGGGCGGCCAGTTCGCCGTCCCAGTCGGACTCGCGCTTGCAGCGCTCGAGAAACGCGATCAAAGCGTCGGCCGCCGCGCGATCGCGGTAGACGGCGAGCGATTCGGCCGCCTTGCGGCGCACGAACGCATCGTCGTCGGCCAACATCGCCAGCAGCAGATCGCGCGCGGCGTCACCGCCGCTGCGCAGCGCCTGCGCGACTTCGCTGCGCACCTGCCAGTCGGGAGAGCGCGCCAGCTCACGCAGGCGGTCGAGGGCCGTGCCCGCGGCGCCGATCGCGCCGAGCGCGCGCGCGGCGACGCGGCGATCCCGGACCTCGTCGCTGCGCGACAGTGCGATCACCGCCGGCACCGCGAGTCCGCCGATGCCGGCGATCGCTTCCAGGCCGATCGCGCGCACGAACCCCTGCGGGTGGCGCAACAGGTCGTTGACGACGACTTCGACCGCCGGCTCCCCCATCGCCGCAATCTGCGCGATCG
>DRKG01000542.1 GCA_011051855.1 bacterium
CGCCTCGTAGCTCTCGAGCATGGTGAACTCCGGGTTGTGCCGGGTCGAGATGCCCTCGTTGCGGAACACGCGGCCGATCTCGTAGACGCGCTCCATCCCGCCGACGATCAGGCGCTTGAGATACAGCTCCGGCGCGATGCGCAGGAACAGCGGCATGTCGAGGGTGTTGTGGTGGGTGGTGAACGGCCGCGCCGCGGCGCCGCCGAAGATCGGCTGCAGGATCGGTGTTTCGACTTCGAGATAGTCGAGCGAGTCGAAGTAGTGGCGCACCTCGCGCACGATCCGCGATCGCAGCGTGAACGCCTGGCGCACCTCGGGGTTGGCGAACAGGTCGACGTAGCGCATGCGGTAGCGCTGTTCCTGGTCCTGTAGGCCGTGCCACTTCTCCGGGGCCGGCCGCAGCGCCTTGGCCGCCAGCGCGACCTCGGTCGCCCAGATGGTGTTCTCGCCCTTCTTGGTCACGCCGAGTTCGCCGGTGATCGCGACCAGGTCGTTGCTCTCGATCTTCTTGCGGTGCGGCCAGAAGTCGGCGAGCCGGTCGCGCTCGAAGCCGACCTGGATCGAACCGCTGCGGTCGCTCAGGTGCGAGAAGCGCAGCTTGCCGAAGTCGCGCACCTGCGCGAGTCGGCCGACGACGGTGACGATCTGGCCGTGTTTGTCGTCGAAACCGTCGAGAACCTGTGCGATCGGGGTGCCCTTGCCGGCGCGTGCCGGATAGGGGTCGATCCCGGCCTGGCGCAGGGCGTTGAGTTTGTCGAGGCGATCGCCAGCGATACCGTCGGTCATGCGGCGAGCATGCTAGCCCGATCTATGCATGAAACAGAGCCCCCGGTGCGTGCAATCCGCGTCCAGGCAAGGAAGGCGACTGCAGAAGCGCAGGCGTGGCCGTGGCCACGCCGAGCATTCTGCCAAGGAGTTCGCGGAGAGAACGGACGCCGCAGGCGGCCGCTCTTCTGCCGCATGGGCGTGGATGGTGCGTGCCGGGGGTGCTGGTTCATGCATAGATCGGGCTAGACAGAATCGTCCACCAGCAACACGCCGAAGCGCGGTGGATTGTCCGGTCGCCGGTCACGGCAGCCCGATCTCGAGCCGGCCGTCGACGACGCGGGTCGGGTAGGTACGCACATTCCATTCGTCGCCGACGTCGCAGCGGCCGGTGGCGAGGTCGAACTGCCACAGGTGCAAGTGACAGATGACGTGCCCGTTCTCGACGGTGCCGTCGCACAGTGGCGCGCTCGCGTGCGGGCACGCGTTGTCGATCGCCAGGTAACGGCCGTCGACGTGGAACACCGCGATCCAGCGGTCGCCGAGCTGCACCGGGTGGCCCGGCTCGAAGCGCATCGCCGCGAGCGGCCCGGCGTCGTGCCACGCGGTCACGCGTCGGACCTCGGCAGGCGGCGGAACGCGTAGCGGCGGATCACCCGGCCTTGTTCGACGTACTTGCGTTCGAAGTTGGTCGGGGTGAAGGCATGGCCGGGACCGCGGGCGAGCAGTTCTTGTTCGTGCCGTTCGTCGCGCTCGAAGTCGGCGCTGTGGCCCATCACGCGCGCGATCTGCCCGGCGTAGCAGGCGTTGTCGGTCGCGATCAGGCAATAGCCGTGGTCGCGGATCACGCGCGCCAGGATGCGCGGGGCATCGTCGGTGAAGAACCGGCGGCCGCGGTGGCGGCGCTTGGGCCACGGGTCGGGAAAGTAGACGTGCACTGCGGCGAGCGCTGCCTGGTCGACGCGGTCGGCGAGGAACAGCTTGCCGTTGTCGACCAGGAACAGGCCATTGCGGCGGCCGGTCTCGCGCAGGCGCGTCGCCGCCAGGCTGGCGTAGCCGGTTGCCGCTTCGATGCCGAGCAAGAACGTGTCGGGCTTCTGCGCCGTCGCCGCGACCACGAACGCACCCTTGCCGGGGCCGATCTCGATCTCGACGTCGGCGAAGCCTGCCGGCACCAGCTCGGCGAGCGTCGGTGGATCCTCGCCGCCGATCACGAGTCGGTCTCCCGGGTCGTCCTGTTGATCTTGCACGCGGCTGCGGAACGACAGCTTGCCGCCTTGGTGCATGCGCGGGTTGTGAGGCTTGGGGGCGGACTCGGACGTCGACATCGGCGAGGAATATAGCGGCTGCATCGGCCGGCCACCGACATAGACTCCCGGCTCTGGAACCCGGACGCCCGCAGTCGCTGCTCGCCCTCGGCACCTTCCTGGTGCGCCGCCGTCGTTCGGCGGTCGTGCTGGTCGTGTTGGTGGCCGCGGTGCTGGCGACCGGCATCGCGCGGCTGCGCATCGGGTTCGCCGTCGACGGCTTCTTCGTCAGCGACGACCCGGCACTCGCGCGCGCACTCGATCACTATCGGACCGATGGTTTCGAGCCACCGGACCGGCTGTTGTCGTTCGGGTTCGCGGTCGACGATCCGTTCGGCGCCGACACGCTCGCGCTGCTGCGTCGCTGCGAACGCACAGCCCGTGCGCACGCGATCGTGCGCCGGGTGCTCACGCTCGCGAGCGCGGCCGTGCCCGGGCGGCCGGGCGCGCCGCCGCGCGAGGTGGCGCGTTCGTCCACGTTCCGGCGGCTGTTGGTCGGTTCGGACGGTAGGTCGGTCGGCGGGATCCTGGCGCTCGACCGGTGGTCGTCGTCGCAACTGGCGGCGCTGTGTGCCGCGCTGCGCACGGAGGTCGCCGAGGCGGGTTCGGAACTGCAACTGTGCGGCCTGCCCTACCACACGCTGGTCAGTCGACAACTGGTGCGCCACGACATGGCGCGCTTTCTGCCGATCGGCACCGCGGTGTCGGCCGCTCTGCTGCTGTGGCTGGTGCCGCACTGGCGGTTGGCGTTGCTGGCGCTGTTGGTGGTGCCGCTGACTTTGCTCAGCACGCTCGGCCTGATGGGATTCTGCGGCGTCGAGATCACCATGCTGACGTCGACCTTGCCGACCTTGCTGCTGTGCATGTCGGTGGCCGACGGCCTGCACATGGTCGAGCGTTTTCGGGAGGAGCGATCGCGGGACGGCGATCCACGGCGGGCCGCGGCGCGCACGTTCGCGGCGTTGTTCGTGCCCTGCCTGCTGACGTCGCTGACCACGATCGTCGGTTTCGCGTCGCTGCTGCGCGCCGAGTTGCGCGACCTCGGCTGCCTCGGGCTGTTCGCGGCCGTCGGGATGGGCTTTGCGTTCGTCTACACGATGGTGCTGCTGCCGCCGCTGATGTCGTGGGTGCGTTCGGCGGCCGGGCGGCGAAGGTTCGATCCGACGCGGGGGCTGTTGCGCGCGGCCGCGGCGCTGCAGCGTTTGCCCGCTTGGTCGTGGATCGCGTGCGCCGTGCTGGCCGCGGTGCTGTCGGTGCTCGCGGCTCGCGGGTTGACCAGCGAGCACCGCATCACTGGCGATCTGTGGCCACGGTCGGCGGTCATGCGTCAGCTCTCGTGGTACGAACGGCGCTTCGTCGGCGTCGTGCCGGCCGAGGTCGTGGTCGACACCCCGGCGGGCTTCGATACGGCGACGCGGGCGCAGTTGGCGACGTTCGTGGCCAGGCTCGAAGGCGAGCCCGGGGTGACGCGCACGCTGTCGGTGCACGACCTGTTTCGGGACGGCGTCTCGCCGCTGCTGCTCGCCGGCCTCCAGGCCGCGAAGTTGCTGCCGGCCGGGCTGCTGGGCAACGGCGGCGCGCGGGCGCGCATTCTGGTGTTCCGCGGCGACCTCGGCACCCGTGCCTTCGAGGCGTTCGAGCGGGCGGTCGGGCGGCACTGCCGCGACCTCGACCGCATCGACGCCAGGCTCGTCGGTGCGCAGAAGGTCGGCACCGCGCTGGTGCAGTCGATGACCGCGGACCTGCGCGATTCGTTCCTCGGTTCGGTAGTCGTGATCTTCGTGCTGGTGTGGCTGTCGTGCCGTCGCCTGCCTCTGGCACTGGCGGCGATGCTGGCCTGCCTGATGCCGATGCTGTGGGTGCTCGGCTTGATGGTCGCGCTCGGTCACAGCCTGCGGCCGTTGACGGTGATCTCGTTCTGCGTCGCGCTCGGGCTGATGGTCGACGACGCCGTGCACCTCGCGTTGCGTTGGCGGGAACAACGCGCGCGGGGCGATGCGGCCGATGCGGCGGTGCGGCACACGCTGCGGACCGCCGGCCGGCCGGTCGTGATCACCACGATGGTGCTGCTGGTCGGGTTCGTGACCATCCTCGGCAGCGGCTTTCGCGGCACCTTCGTGTTCGGCCTGTTGGTCGACCTGTCGCTGGCGTTCGCGCTCTTGTCGGCGCTGGTATTGCTGCCGGCGCTGCTGCGCGTGCTCGGCGCACACGCGGACGGTCGGCGGAGGAACTGCTAGCGAAATCCTCGGCGTCGTCACCGGCGTTGCGTTCGAGCCGGGAGCGGGCACGATGGCAGCGTGACGGGACTCGAAGCCATGCTCGGGGAACGCGAAGGCGTCCGTCGGCTCAGCCGCCGAACATCTGCAGCCACTCCGCCTCGGTCCTCGGCCGGAACACCGGGTTCGTCTGACGGGTTTCGCCGAGCGTCGCATGCGGCCGCGGGTCGTAGGCGTGCCCGGGATACAGCACCGCGTCGTCGGGCACCTGCATCAGTTTCTGGGTCAACGACTGGTAGAGCTGGCGCGGGTCCCCGCCGGGGAAGTCGGTGCGGCCACAGCCCTGCAGGAAC
>DRKG01000543.1 GCA_011051855.1 bacterium
ATCCGGTTCGTCTGCCGGTTCCCCTTCCGCTTCGACCGGCGTCGGCTCGTCGTCGTCCCGATCGAGTGGGCCGTCATCGAGCGGAAACGTCACGTCGGCCAGGTCGTCTTCGACGCGCGGCTTGCGGGCCGCGACCGGATCGCCGTGCGGTGCGGGTTCGTCGCTGGCCGGGAAGGCCGCGTCGTCGTCCACCGGCTTGCGCTTCCGCCGCCGCCGGCGGCGCTTCCTGCGCGGAGCTTCGTCGTCGCGGTCGTCATCCGGCTCGTGCGCGTCGCGTGGGGCACCGGGCTCCGACAGGCCGGCCAGTTCGCGCCAGTGCGCCACCACGGAGGCGTCCCCGCGATCGGCGGCGGTGCGCAGTTCGAACAGCAGCAGGGATTCTTCGAAGTAGGGGCTGCGCACGAAGCTGTCGACGCGGAAGCGTCTTTGGCCCTCGTCCTGCACGAACCGGTGTTGCACGCCGCATGCGCGCTTCAGGCAGCCGGAATCCCGCCGGGGCAGGCGTAGGTCGACGGCCAGCGAGCCGAGCAGATCCTCGGCGACCGACGAGGCGCTGCGGGTGCGTTGGCGCTCGCTTTCGGCGGCGACCGCGCCGTAGGTCAACACGCCCAGCAACACGCCGTTGGGAGGCGGTTCCCCGCCGTCGAGGCGCGCGACGTGATCGTCGAGGGCTTCGAGCAGCGCCCAGAAGCGGGCCCGGTGGTCGTCGTCGGCGTCTTCGAGGAAGTCGCCGACGACCGGGATCAGGTGACGGATGGCGTCGACGTCGCGCAACAACTGGAAGCTCGGTAGCGCGTGCCCGGAGCGCAGCAGCCTGAGGATCTCTTCGAGCAGGCGCGGCGGCGCGGCACGCACCAGGTCCTCGGCGGTCTCGGCCATCGCCGCGAGGGTGCGCTTCTCCACTTCGAAGCCGAGCCGGCCGGCGAACTTGGCCGCCCGCAGGATGCGCACCGGATCCTCGCGGAAGCGCACCACGGGATCGCCGATCGTGCGGATCACGCGCGTCTCGATGTCCTCGAGGCCGTGCACGTGGTCGACGATCTTGTCGGTGGTGGGGTCGAGGAACAGCGCGTTGATCGTGAAATCGCGCCGCAGAGCGTCCTCCTCGGCGGTGCCGAACTCATTGTCGCGCGTGATCAGCAGGTCGTCGGAGTCGGAGTCGCCGTCGCCTTCCTGCGGGTTCCGGCGGAACGTCGAGCACTCCAGGATCTTGGTGTTGGCGTGGAAGTGCAGGTGAGCGAGCTTGAAGCGGCGGCCGATGATGCGGCAGTTGCGCGGGAACGTGCGCTTGACCTGCTGCGGCCGTGCGGCCGTGGCAATGTCATAGTCCTTCGCTTGGCGGCCGAGCAGGAGGTCCCGCACGCAACCGCCGACCAGGTAGGCTTCGAATCCCCGGTCGATCAGGCGGGTGACCGCGCGCACGGCATCGGTGTCCAGCACGGACAGGTCGTGGCCGGTCGGGGATAGGATCGTGGGTTCGATCTTGGTCTTCCTTTGGTGGGTAACCGTTTGGGGAGACAACGGTTTATCAACGCGGCCCCGGCGCGGGCAAGGCGTTTCTGCTTGCCGGGGCACGGGATTGCTTCAGGCCTGCAGGCCGCCGTCGACGGTGATCACCTGGCCGGTGACGTAGTCGGCCTCCTCCGAAAGGAGATAGCGCACCAGTCCGACGATGTCGTCGGGTTGGCCGAGCCGGCCGCACGGCACGCGTGGGAGCATGCGCGCCTGCGAGGCATGGTGGCTGTGTTCGTGGTCGATGAGTCCGGGCGCGATGACGTTGACGGTGATGCCGGCCGGCGCGACCTCGGCGGCCAGCGAGCGGCCGAGCTGGATCACGGCCGCCTTGGCGGCGAAGTAGACGGGCGCCCGCAGCATGGCCCGCTGGCGGTCGGCGCCGGCCGCCGCGAACAGGACCACCCGGCCGCGCCGCTCTGCGACCATGCTCGGCACGACGGTCTGGATGGCGTGGAACACGGTGTGCACGTTGCTCGTGAACTGCTGCGTGAAGGTGTGTTCGTCGGTGTCCAGCAGCGGGGCTTCGGCGAAGTCGCCGATGGTGTGCACCAGTGCCCACGGTGCCCCGTGCCGTTCGTGCAGGGAGGCGAACGCCGTGCGCACCGCCGCCGGATCGGCGGCGTCGACGCCGGTCGAGCGGGCCCAGACGGTGGTGCGGTCGGCGAACGCCGTGGCGATCGCGCGGCCGATGCCGCGGCTGCCGCCGACGACGAGCAGGCGACCCTGGGGGATCACGACTTCCTGAGCCAGCCGAGGATCTCCTTCAGCTTCGGGGGGTTGCCGGTCATCAGCACGCCGACGCGGAAGATCTTCGAAGCGGCCGCGAAGGCGAACAGGATGGTTGCGACCAGCAGCGCGGTGGTGACGACGTATTCCCAGGTCGCCGGTGGCCCGGCGGCGCGGTTCATCATGGTGAACGGCGTGAACAGCGGCACGAAGCTGAGCACCTTGGCGACCATGCCGTTCGGTTCCTGGGTGACGAAGACCATCGAGATCAGCGGCACCATCAGCACGATCATCACCGGC
>DRKG01000544.1 GCA_011051855.1 bacterium
GTTCGACTGGCTCTGCGTCCAGGCGATGTCGTGGTCGAACGTGATGTCGTCGGCATCCGCCGAGACCGACGTGTAGGCGGTCGTCTGCGCGTTGCCCCACGACGCGGTGGTGTGGCTGACGTCGTGGATGTTCACCAGGTCGCTGACGACCTGCCAGCGCGAGCCGCTGACCGAACCGTAGTTCGTGTAGAACTTGCCGGCGTCGGGCGCCATGCCGCGCACCGCCGGGTTGCTGGTGCCGTTGCCGAACACGATGCCGGCGGTCGCGTGGCCGTGCGATTGCGCAGCACCACCGCTGCGCACGTTGGTGGCGCCACCGGTGAAGTCCGGGTGCGTGGCCTCGATGCCTTCGTAGATGTGCGCATTGACGCCGGTGCCGGTGAAACCGCCCTGCGATTCGACGTAGTTGCCACCGCCCTGGATGCGGGCGTTGTCCATGTCCTCGCCGGTCTCGGTCCAGCGGTCGATCCACAGCACTTCGTCCATGGCCGCGACCTGCAGGAGTTGCGGACCGGTCAGCGTGACCGTGAACAGCAGGCTGCCGAAGTGTTCGTCGTCGACGACACCGCCGATGGCGCGGATGCCGGCGGCGAGCGCCGGCTTGTCGCGATGCTTGTCGGCGACGACCAGATTGTAGCGCACCGGCGCGTCATCCTCCCAGGCGTGCGCCTGCAGCAGTTCCGGTTCGAGTCGGAATGCCGGCTGGTAGTCGCCGACCCAACGCACCGATTCACCCTGCCGCAGCCGCGCGACGTCGGCTTCCCCGATGCGCACCACGTAGGCGTTGTCGGGAAGGTAGCCGATCACCTGGCCCGCACATGCGGCGATCCAATCGCGGTCAGCCTGGGTCGGGACGGCCGCGAACTGCACGATGTGCAGCCGCAACGCCTCGGTGGCGCGCAGCGCGAGCGGCACCGCGGGCTGCTCGACGACCGGATCGAACGAGTCGTAGCGCAGACGAATCGTATGGCCCGGCTGCGCCTGGGCGGGAACGGAAACAGCGACGGCGGCGGCGAGCACTACCGCTCGAGGAAGGGAACGGAGCATGGTGGAGGTTCGATACGTATGGTCGAGGGCAGGCGAGACTGGGGATCATAACCCGATCCATGCAGAAAGCGGGTTGGCTGGCCACGTTGGACTGTGCAGATCTGCCTGCCGATACGTCAGACCGCACCGACGCGGATCGTGATGCGGGCCCCCGGATCCCCGTCGTCGACGAGGATGTGGCCGCCGTGCGCGGTGACGATGCGGTGCACGATCGCGAGCCCGAGACCCGTGCCGGCACCGGGCGACTTGGTGGTGAAGAACGGCTCGAACACGCGCTCGCGCAACTCGGGCGGAATGCCGCTGCCGGCGTCGCACAGGGTGATCTCCAGGTCCGCGCCGCGCCGGCACACGCGCAGGTCGACACTGCCGCCGGACGGGCTGGCATCGAGCGCGTTGCGCAGCAGATTGAAGAACACCTGCCGCCACTCGGCGGGATCGCCCTCGATGCGCAGGTCTTCGCCCGCGGCGCAATCGACGCGAACCGTGACCCCGGATGCCTTCGCCTGGTGCGCGAACAGCTTGACGACCTCGCTCGCCTGCTCGCCGATGTCGAACACTTCGCGCCCGCGCTCGTCCTGATGCGCGAGCCGCAGCAGCGTCGACGTGATGTCGCGCGCGCGCATCGCTTCCTTGCGCAGGATCTGCAGGTATTCGGCCATGCCGCGCCCATCGCCTCCGCGTTCGAGGTCGCGCAACATCCCGTCGCTGCAAGCGACGATGCTGGCCAGCGGATTGTTGATCTCGTGCGCGATGCCGGCCGCGAGCGTGCCGAGTTCGGCCAACCGCGCGCTGCGCAGCACTTCCTTCGAACGTTCCTCTACGCGCCGCTCGAGCTCCACGCGACTGCGATGCAGTTCGCCGGCCATCGTGCCGAACGCGTGCGCCAACTGGCCGAGTTCATCGTTGCGGTGCACGGCCGGCTCGAGGTCGAGTTCGCCCTGCCCGAACCTCTCGGTGACGGCGCGCAGATCCTCGACCGGCTGTAGCACCCGGCGCGACAGGAGCCAACCGAGCGCGCCGACGGTGAGCACGCTGGCGATGCCGAGCACCACCAGCAGCAGGAACATGCGGTCCGTGCGCCGGTCGAGTTCGGCACCGATCTGCCGGCTCTCGCTGTCGACCGCGTGGGCGATCGCGTTCGCCGCGTGCAGCGCCGCCGTGACCTCTCCCTCCATCTCGCCCAACGTGCGCCCGGCAGCGAAACCGCGCCGGAGCTGCTGCAACGTCTCTCTCACGCGGGTGAACAGGGCACGTTCGTCGTCGTCGTGCTCGGGCGCTGACGGATCCGACGCGCGCGCGAACCGCTGCAGCGTCGCCGTCGCCGCGGCGCAGTGCTGACGAACGTCGGCCATCACCAGCGGGTGGCTCTGCGCATCACCATCGGGAACTGCCTGCTGCCAAGTGGCGACGCCGCGCAGTTCCTCGACCACCGCGCGCGCCAACGCCACCTCGCGCAACTCCTCGAACAACCGCACGACGTCGAGGTGCACACTGCGGGCCATCGACAGCTCGGCCGCGACGCCGCTCACCACCACCAACGCCAGCCAGCACAGCGCCAGCAGCACGGCGCGCCGCAGCGATCTACGAGGCAAGCGGTCAATCGCCACGACGCCTCCGCCAGGCCAGATCCAGGCCCACGGTCACGTCGATCCGCGTGCGCCCCCACGACAGCCACGACGGCAGCAACCACGACGGGCGCAGCCAGGGTCGTTGGTAGAGTCCGTACGGCAGCGCGGCGACGGTGCCGTGCCCCTGGGTCCGCAAGCGCCGGCCGGGCAGTTCGCAGCGCCAGAGTTCGACCGGCTGCAACAGCACCCGTGCACCGAGCTGGGCCGTGCCGAGCCACCGGTCCTGTTCGACCCCGGCCAGATCGCAGCGGGTGACCGCCACGCGCCGCGAGCGCAACTGCAGCGGCAGGTCGCCGAGCACGCCGAGCACGTCGCGGGCGCGCGCCCCGGCGGGAACGGATTCGAGCAGTTCCAGCGACGCGAGATCGAGTTCGAGTTCGAGCGTGCCCGAGTCCGGATCGTCCGCGGCACCGAGCGTCATGCGCCCGACCAGGCGCGGGCAACGGGCCAGCATGCGCCGGTCGCCGACCTCGACCAGAAACCGCACGCTGGAACGTTCCGCGTCGAGTTCGTAATCGCGCCGGCGCCGCGAGGGACGCGCCCCGTGCAACCTCGGCAGCGCGACCGAGCGCGCACGTTCGGGCGGCGGCGCGACGGTCTTCGGCCGCGCGTGCGGCACGAAGCAGGCGATGCCGACCAACAGCGGCCCGAACACCAACAGGTCGGGCCCCCTCACGAACCGGTCCCCGCAAACTGCCGCCAGAACGACGGTCGCCACAACTCGCGCGGGTGGGCCGAATCCCCGCTCAGCGTCACCGCCAGATCGGCCAGCGACGGCCAGCGGCGCAGCGCCGCGAGCACGCGGTGCACCACCCATGGTGAACGCAGGCCGCGCTGCAGAATCCGCGCCACACGCAGGCGCGGCGCGATCTCGCGGCGGCGCTCGCGGCAATAGCCGGCCATCGCGGCTGTTTCGCGCGCGGGTTCTGCCAGCGCCAGCAGCAGCGCGCGGCCGAGAGCGCGCGCCGAGAACAACGCGAAGTAGATGCCCTCGCCGGTCAACGGGTCGACGTAGCCGGCGGCGTCGCCGACCAACGCCGCCCCTGGAACCGTCTGGCGCCGCGTCGAGAACGCAAACGGCCCGACCCCGCGCCACGGCGTGATCCGCCCGGCCTCGGCCAGGCGTTCGGCGAAGCGCGGCGCGGCGTCGAGGTGTCGTGCGACGAACCCGTCCCAGTCGACGCCAGAGCGCTCCCGCAGCCGGTCCTGCGGCAACACCAGATTCACTCCGAACAGGCCTTCGTCGACGGTCGTCGCGGCGAAGAAGCCGCAGCGCAGCAGGTGGACCTCGGCGGTCGCCTCCGGCTGCACGCCGCGGTAGTGCGCGACCAGCGCGAACTGCCGCAGCCAGGTGTCCTGGCGCTGCAGGCCGAGCGCCCGCGCGACCCGCGAGTGCACGCCGTCGGCCCCGACGACGAATCGCGCGGCGACCTCGATCGATCGGCCGTCGGCGTCGCGCAGGCGGGCGCCGACGACCCTACCGTGGCCATCGCGCAGCACGTCGTCGCAGGTGTGGCGCGCCAGGAACGTCGCACCTGCGCGTTCGGCAGCCTGGAGCAGCGCGTGGTCGAAGACCGCGCGCCGCACCCCGAAGCCGTGCGGAGCCACCGCCTCGCACACCGCCCGGAACCGACCGAGTGCCGGGCGTTCGCCGTCGTAGAGCCGCATGCCGTCGACGCGGTGGGCGCCGAGCTCGGTCATGAGGTCCTTCAGCTCCAGCTCCTCCAGCAACGGCTGGCACTGCGGACTGAGGAACTCGCCGCACGGCTTGTCGCGCGGGAAGGACTTGCGGTCGGCGACCAGCACGTGGACCCCCGCCGCCGCCAACTGCCGGGCCAGCGCGCTACCGGCCGGGCCGGCGCCGATCACCAGCACGTCAGCGCGCACCGTCACCACCCTCCGCCGGCGCACGGTCACGCAGCAGCACCGTCGGCAGCAGCACCGCCGTGCCGAACCAGGCCATCGCGATGGTCACGCTCGCCAACAGGCCGAACTCGACGGTCGTCGACAGGCGGCTGCAGGTCGCGGTCAGAAACCCGGCCATCAAGACGACCGTCGACAGCGCGATCGCGCGCCCGCAGCGGTCGAACGCACGGATCAGGGCCGTCGCCGCGTCGCAGCCGCTCGCGCGCGCATCCTTCAGGTGGTGCAGCAGATGCAGGGTGTTGTCCACGATCAACCCGAGCATGGTACAGCCGATCATCGCGGTCGCGACCGACAGCGGCCTCACAAGGCAACCGAGACCGCCGTAGAGCCACAAGGACGGCAGCACACTCGGCACCATCGCCGCGAGACCGAGGCGCCACGATCGCAGCGCAATCGCCATCGCGACCGTCAACACCACCAGCGACAACGACAGGCTGCGCAACAGCCCGCGAATCAACGCCACCGAATCGCGCGCGATGCGCACCGACCGACCGGCGACGATGACGCCGTCGAGGCCGAGCACCCGCGCCGAACGCTCGATCGCGGCGAAGCAACGCGCGCGCGTCGTACTGCCGGATGGCCGCAACAACAGCGGCACGGCCAGGTCGCCTTCGACGCCCCGGCGCACCGGGCCGGCGAGACCTGCGGTCACTTCCCCGACGCGCACCTCGGCGAGAAAGGGCAGCAATCGCTCCGGCGCGGTCGCGCTGCTGTCGTGGTCGATCAGCAGGTGGCAGGTCTCGACTCCGCCGAGCCGCGCCGCGAGCACGTCGTAGTCGCGGCGCACGACGTGGTCTTCGGGCAACAGCAGCAGGGGGTCGTTGCCGGTCTCGATCCGCGGCAAGCCCGCCGCCGCGAGCGCGATCGCGGCCGCCGCGAGCGCCAGCGTCACCGGCCGCGTCGCGCGCAGCCGGCCCACCCAGGTCGCGCCCGAACGCAGCGCCCCGGCGGCGATGGCCGGCACCGGCGCCCCGGCCACGCGCGCCAGATACGCCGGCAGCAGGCGGAACGTGAACAGGTGCGTCAACGCCACGCCCAGCGCCGCGCGCAAGCCGAAGTCGGCGACGGCCGGTGTATCGTTCGCGGTCAGCGACAACAGCCCCAGCATGGTCGTGGTCGTCGCCCAAAAGGCCGGCCGGCGCAGCCGTTCCTTCGCCGCCGCGAGGGCCGCCGCGGTCGACAGCGCATCCGCCCGACCGCGCAGGAACCCCTCGACGAAGTGCACGCTGGCGGCGACGCCGATGGTCAGCAGCACGGGATCGAGCAGCGCCGCGACCGGGTCGAGCGGGTGCCCCAGCCAGGCGACCACGCCACCGGTCCAGGCGATGGCCACGACCGCCGGCAGCACGACCGCGGTCGCCAGCCACAAGCTACGGTAGAGGCTCCACGCCACCCCGAGCAGCACCGCCAGCAAGAGCGGCACGATGGTCGTGCGTTCCCCCGCGACCAGTTCCGCGATGCTGCCCTCGACCAGCGGCAGGCCCGCTGCGTGCATCGCCAGCGTCGGGGGCAGGCGACGCCGGGCGAGCGCGACGACCTCCCGACTGACCTGGAACGGATCGACGGCCGGGTCGTCGCCGACCATCGACACGACCAGCAGCA
>DRKG01000545.1 GCA_011051855.1 bacterium
AACGGTGGCATGGGTGTCAGTCAGAGGGGAAGCGCGCGCGTGGTGGTGCGTCGACGAGAGACCGGCGCGGGAGAGGTCACGCCGGTTGCCTCACCCTACGCAAGGTACCCGGCAAACGGCCAGAGGAAGCTGGATTCAGGAATGCGCCCCACCGGATGCTCGTGGGCGGAGCGGCTCAGGACGCGATGCCAGTGAAGAAGCCGAGTTCCGCGGAGCCGAATCCCGCCGGAACCGAGCGGCCGAAAGGATCAAAACGGGATATCGCCGTAGTCGACCTCGCCGCCGCCGGCGGTCCCTTCCTGCTCCTGCCGGCGGCCACCGCCGCGGCGCTCGCCGCCGCCACCACCGCTGCCGCTTTCCCGACCGCCCAGGAACTGGAAGTTCTCGACGATCACTTCGAGCTTGCTGCGCTTGCCGCCGTCCTGGCTCTCCCAGGTCGAGTATTCGAGCCGACCATCGACGAACAGCGGGCTGCCCTTGCGCACGTATTGGTTCAGCAGCTCGGCCGTCTTGCCGAACGCCGTCAGGTCGACGAAGCACGTCGATTCGCGCTGCTCGCCGCTCTGCGAGGTCGTGCGGCGGTTGACCGCCATGCCGAACTTGGCGATGGCCATGCCCCCCTGCGTGTGCCGCAGTTCGACGTCGCGGGTCAGGTTGCCCATCAGGATGACTTTGTTGAAGTTCGCCACAGGTGATGCTCTCTCTGGATTGGACCGGGTTCGGCCGCGCCGACCATCTGGCGCGGGAGAACGATCCTAGCGCCGAACGGGGCCGGGTTCCACGAACGCCCTCTCTGGCACCGCTCCCCGGCCGTGGCTACCGTGTGCAGCGTGACCCAGCCGACACCTCAGTCCGAACGCCGCCGCGCACCGCGCGCGGCCGCCCAGTTCCCGGTCAACCTGTCGTCCGACGCGCTCGCCGAACCGGCCCTGTTGCGCGACATCTCCGAGATCGGCCTCGCCTGCGAGGCGCCGGCCCCGATCGAGGAGATGACCCTGGTCGGCATCGACTTCGCCCTGCCCGGCCAGACCGAGCGCCACCACATCACCGGCGCGGTCGTGCGCTGTGAGCCGAGCGCCGAACGCGACGGCAAGCCGCAGTGGGACATCGCCGTCTACTTCACCGAGATCCAACCGACGAGCAAAGCGGCGCTGCGCGGTTACGTCGAACGCGGCAAGCGCGTCTGAGCGCACCCGCCCACCGGCCGCCGCCCGACCACGAAGCGCGGCCGACCCGCCAGATCGTCGCGCAAGTCGACGTCGACCAGCCCCGCCGAGAGCAGCGCCGCGCGCGCCGCGTCGGCCGCCCCTTCGCCGGTCTCGGCGACGAACCAACCGCCGGGGCGCAGGTGACGATCCAGGCCCCGGCAGATCTCGCGGTAGCACGACGCCGGATCGCCGACGGCGCTGAACAGCGCCAGCGGCGGCTCGAAACGGCGCACGTCGTCGGCGAGCCCGGCCGGCGCATCGGGGTCGATGTAGGGCGGATTGCTGACGACCAGGTCGAAGGCCGCTTCGCCGGCCACCGGCTGCCACCACGAACCGTGCAGGAACGTGATGCGGCTCGCGACGCCGTGCGCGGCGGCGTTCCGGCGCGCCACCTCGATCGCGCTGCCGCTGGTGTCGACGGCGTGCATGCGCAGTTCCGGCCGCTCGACGCACATCGCAACGGCGATCGCGCCGCTGCCGGTGCCGAGGTCGATCGCGGTGGCCCCCGCCGGAACCAGTTCGAACGCCACGTCGACCAGCTCCTCGGTCTCGGGCCGCGGAATCAGCACCGCCGGGCCGACCTCGAACTCGAGGCCGCGGAACTCCCAACTGCCGAGCAAGTGCGCCACCGGCTCGCCGTCGCCGCGGCGCTGCAGCAGCGCGCGCATCGCGGCGCGCTCACCTTCGTCGAGCGGCCGGTCGTGCTCCAGGTAGAGCTGCAGCCGGTCGCGGCCGAGGACCTTGCCCAGCAACAGTTCGGCAGAGCGCTTCGGCGCCTCGACACCGCGCCGGGCGAGCCAGCCCTCGGCTCCGCGCAGCACCGAGATCACGGTGTGCTGCGCATCGCCGTTCGGCGCGGCATCGCTCACTTGCGACGGCGCTCGGCGGCCTTCATCTGCTTCTGCCTGGTCGCCTGCTTGTTCTGCTTGGCACCGCCGACGACGCCCATCACGAAGCCGACCTCGGCGAGCAGGGCGCCCAGGAACACCAACACGTTGCCCGGACCGAGCAAACGCCAAAAGCCCTCGACGCGCAGCGGGATCATCGGGTCCGGGTCCTTCTTCAAGACCTTGAACATGTCGCCGAAGGCATCCCCCCAGCTCGCCGAGAACACCAGGTCCTCGGACACGTAGCCCATGCTCCTGGCGGTCTCGGCCGCCTGCGCCGGGTCGAACCCGAGCACCGTCCAGCCGGCCGCGATCGCCGGCAGTGCCGCGACCAGCAGCCACTTCAAGCCGATCGGACGGTTGTTGGCGATCGACGCCCACCACGACCACACCATCGCGATCGCGATCAGCGTGTAGAAGCCGCCCGACATCGTCTGGTAGCCGGCGCGCGCGAGTTCAGCCGAGAACGGCATCATGCAACCGACGAACATCACCACTCCCGCGAACAGGAAGCGGTACATGGACTTGTCGGTGCAGTACATGTTGAACGCCGGCGCCGGCAGGCCGCCGCGGTTGGCGGCGAGCGGGTCGGCGGCCGCGGCCGCCTCGGGGGTTGCGGCCAGCGGCTCGAGCGGTTCGAGGGACGCGAGATCGGCAGGGGTTCCGGTGTCGGTCATCGGTTCAGGCTCCGGGGGGTCCCGGGTTGCGAGGAATCGGGGTTCGGGAGATCGGGGAGAGGGGTCGGGGGCGGAGGATGTTGGCGCAATCGCCCGCGCCATGCACCAAGAATGTCGGGGCCGACGCCAGGGTGCAATCGACAGCCGGCCCGGGTCGGTTCACAACTCGGCGATCCGGCGCTCGCGCAGGTCGTGCTGCAGCGCCTCGATGATCGGATCCAGCTTGCCCTCCATCACCTGCTGCAGGGCGAAGTTGCGGTTCAGCCGGTGGTCGGTGACCCGGTCCTGCGGGTAGTTGTAGGTGCGGATGCGGTCGCTGCGGTCGCCGCTGCCGACCTGCTCGCGGCGCTCGGCGGCGCGCTCGGCCTTGACCCGCCGCTGTTCGGCTTCGTAGATGCGGCTGCGCAGCAGCGACATCGCCTTCTGGCGGTTCTTGATCTGGCTGCGCTCCTCCTGGCAGGCCACCACCGTGCCGGTCGGCAGGTGCGTGATGCGCACCGCCGAGTCGGTCTTGTTGACGTGCTGGCCACCGGCGCCACTCGAACGGTAGGTGTCGATGCGCAGATCCTGTGGATCGATGTGCACCTCGACCTCCTCGACCTCGGGCAGCACCGCGACGGTCGCCGCCGACGTGTGCACCCGCCCCTTGGCCTCGGTCTCGGGCACGCGCTGCACGCGGTGGCCGCCGGACTCGAACTGCATCGCATGGAACACGTTGCGCCCCTTGATCGCGAACGTCGCCTCCTTGAAGCCACCGGTCTCGGTCGGCACAGAGTGCATCGGCTCGATCGACCAACCCATGCGCGACCCGTAGCGCTGGTAGAGCGCGACCAGATCACGCACGAACAGCGCCGCCTCGTCGCCGCCGGTGCCCGCACGGACTTCGACGATGCAGTTGCGGCTGTCGTCACCCTCGGCCGCAAGCATCGAATCGAGCAGCGCATCGGCCTCGCGCCGCAACTGCTCCTCGAGTTCGGGAATCTCCAGCGCGGCCAGCTCGGCGAGTTCCCTGTCGTCGCCGGCGGCCAGCGCGCGGTTGTCCTCGAGCTGCTGCAGCTTGCCCAGGTAGTCCTGGTAGCGCTGCACGGTCGGCGTCATCTCACCGAGTTCGCGGTGGATGGCCGACAACTGCTCCGGCTTGTCGAGATACTCCGGCGCCGACGACTGCGCCATCAGCTCGTTCGCGCGCGCGACCATGCGGTCGAGACGCTGCCGTACCTTCGGATGCAACTCGGTCATCGGTGCGCCTCCCAGCCGTTCTCGGAGGGGCGGCCGGCACGATCGGGGTCACGCCCGACGGCGCGACCGGCAGCCGGTCAGGCCTTCTTGCCTTCCTTGGCCTTCGCGTAGCGCTTGCGGAACTTGTCGACGCGGCCGGCGGTGTCGACGAACTTCTGCGCGCCCGTGTAGAAGGGGTGGCACTCCGAGCAGATGTCGGTGCGGATCTCCGGCTTGACGGACTTCGTCGTGAAGGTGTGGCCGCAGGCGCAGCTCACCTTGCACTCGGTGTACTTCGGGTGGATTTCGGCTTTCATGTCGCACCACGGGCGCCGATGCGGCGCAACGGGAGGGCGAAGGAGTGTAGGCAACGGCACCGCGAGGTCAACACCTTCACGGCAGCCATCGCAGCAGCGCGCGCAGATCCCGGGGCCGCATCAGGACATCGGCCGCCTGCAGTCGAGCCGGCGGCACCGGACGTTCCCGCAGCCAGCGCCGCAGCAGTTCGAGCACGGTGCCCCGCACCGCCGGTGGCAGCTCCGCGAGGTCCGCGGCCGGCAGCACCAGCCCGGCACCATGGCCATCGCGCGACACCACCGCCGCCCCCCCAGGCGCCTGCGCGAGCGGCGCCGGACGCCGCAGCACGGCCGAGCCGTCGGCCAGCACTTCGACCACCGGCGCCACGTCGGGCGGCAGCGCGCGCAGGCGGTGCGCGACCAGCACGGTGCCGACGATCGGGCGCACGAAGAACGAGAACGCGGCCGGCGCCACCACCGCGCAGCCGTCGTCGACGATTTCGACTTCGACCCGCTCGGCGCGGGCGCCGTCGGCTCGGCCCGCCTCCCGACCGCGCAGCACCACTTCCGGCGGAGAATCGAACTTCGCGACCAGCACCGCGAGCAGCGCGACCGCCGCGAGAGCCAGCGCCAGCGCCACGCCGAGGCGCGCGACCAGCGACTCCGGCCAGAGCCTCATTCGGCCTCCCGCACTCGCTGCAGCAGGCGCCGCACGGCCGCTATGTGCAAGCCGACGACGGTGTCGAAGGCGCCGTCGACCAGCCGCAGGAACGACTGCGCGGAATCCTGGATGCCGTAGCAGCCGGCCTTGCCCCGCCACTGACCCGAGTCCAGATACGCCTCGAGCGCCGCGTCGCACGGCTCCTCGCACGCGACGACCGAAGTCGCCAACTCCTCGCAGATCGCGCCCCCCAGTCCGAGGCAGTGCGCGGTGTGCACGCGGTGCTCGCGCCCGCCCAGGCGACGCAGGATCGCCCTGGCATCCCGTTCGTCGGCCGCCTTGCCGAGTTCGACGCCGTCCAGGTCCACCACCGTGTCGACCGCCAGCACCGGCACGCCGGGATCGGGCACCGACGCCCCCAGGGCCTTGCGACGCGCCCGTTCGCGCGCCAGGGCCGTCGGCTCTCCCACTTCCGCGCGATGCTCGCTGCCGCCGCCCGGGTATTCCTCACCGGGCGTGCAGACCTCGAACCGCAGTCCCGCCGCGCTCAGCAGCGCCGCTCGGCGCGGCGACTTGGAAGCCAGGAACAGATCCAGCGCGACGGCCACGCCGTCATGCTATCCCGATCCCGCCGTGAACCAGCACCCCCTCTGCACGCACCAAGCGCGCCCAGATGGCATCCAGCGGCCAGATGGCATCCAGCAGAACTACCGCTTCTTGGGTTTGGGGCCGAGGCGCGCCAGGATGCAGGCCGGCGACAGCTCGTGGCCGAGGTTGGGCTTGCCGCCCTTGCCGTGCGGGCCGACCGACAGCGGCACGTGCCCGTAGGGTTTGAGGCAGGCCCGCAATTCGTCGAGGAACTTCGCCACCGCGCGGTTCTTCGGGTCGAGGCCGAAGCGCTGCTGCGCACGCAGGGTGGAGCGTTCCGAGAATGCGATCTCCTCGATCGTCAACAGGTTGACGAGGAAGTTCACCACGCGCGGCTGCAATGCCGGCACGCGCTGGAAGAACATGTTGCGGTCGCTGACCGACGCGTCGCGCAGGAACGCCAGGGTGATGCCGTTCTGGTCGTTGTAGATCTGCGCGATCGAGTCCCGCACCGCGAGGCAGCGATCGAACAGGTTCGGGATCTCGAGGTCTTCGAGCAACTGCTCGACCTCGAACGCCTCCGTGACCCGGAACTCGTTGCGGTCGACGAAGCTCTCCTCGATGCGCCGCCGCGCCTCCTGGCCGTAGCCGCAGGGCAGGCCGTCGGCGAACGTGATGTGCATGACCGCGTCGACGTAATCGAGTTGCGGCAGCCGCTTCACCGGCTCCTTCTTCTTCGCCTTCGCCGCCAACTGGCCCTCGGCCTCGGGCGAGGTGCCATCCGCGCCTTCGGCGGGAGCCCGCTCGACGCCTTCGGCCGGCGGGTCGTCCGCACCCGATTCCCCGACACCCGATTCCCCGACACCCGGCTCCTCGACGATCGGCTCGGGTTCGGGAATCCCGGCGAGCACCGCCTTGAGCTGCTTCAGCGCCGCCGCGAGGTGGGCGGGCGTGGGCTCCACCGGCTCCCGGGGATCCGGGGGCGCGGCATCGGCGGCCTTGGATTTGGCTTTGGCTTTGGACTTCTTCTTCGTCGGCACGGACGAACCTGGGGGAAGGTCGATCTCTTGGCCGGACGCACCAGCGCCCGAACGGGGTCACCGCGCCGCGCGCGGTCGGGTCGGCCGACTAGGACTCGGCCTCGGGTGCGTCGCCGCCCTCGCTCTTGGCAGCTTCGGCTTCGGCCTTGGCCTTGGCCGCCTGATGCTTGGCGAGTGCCGCGGCGCGTTCCTCCATGGCCTTGGCCTTGGCGATCGCACGCTGGTTGGAGCGGCGGCCCTTCGGTGGCTCGAACGGCTTCGGCTCGGCCTTGCTCTTGCGGCGCGGGCGCTTCTTCGGCGTCGGCAGGCTGACCCCCGAGCGCTCGATCATCGCCGCGACGGTCTCCGACGGCTTGGCGCCGACGGACAACCAGTATTCGATGCGCTCGGTGTTCAACTTGACCTGCTCACCCTCGCGAGGGAACAGCGGCAGGTAGTAACCGAGGGACTCGATGATCCGACCATCGCGCGGGAATCGCGGGTCGGTCGCCACCACCCGGTAGGTCGGATGGTTGAGGCGTCCAAATCGTTTCAGGCGAAGCGTGACTGCCAAGGGAATCGGTCTCCGTGCGTGCGGTTGCCGGCGAAAGGGGCCGAACAGTGAAGCAGATCGCCCCGGTCGATGCCAGTTGTTTTTGGCGCCGGTTGCTCAGCGGCGCCGGCCCGGCAGGCCACCGGGAAAGCCGCGCCCCTTGCCGCGCCCCTTGCCGCGGCCGAAGCCGCCGAGGCCGGGCATCCCCCCCATGCCACCGAGACCGCCGAGGCCGCCGCCAAGGCCACCACCGCCAAGGCCACCTCCGCCGAGGCCGCCGCCGCCCATCATGTCGCCGAGGCCACCCATGCCGCCCTTGCCGAGCTTCTTCATCATGTCCTGCATGGCCTTGAACTGCTTGATCAGGCCGTTCACCGCGTCGAGCGGGTTGCCGGATCCCTGGGCGATGCGGCGACGCCGCTGCACGTCGATGACCGCCGGGTTGCGGCGCTCGTGCACGGTCATCGACTGGATCATCGCCTCCAGCCGTTTGAAGTGCCTGTCGTCGAGGTCGATGTTCTTCAGCGCCGCACCGACACCCGGCAGCATCCCGAGCACCTTCTTCAGCGGCCCCATCTTGCGGATCATGTTCAACTGGGTGAGGAAGTCCTCGAAGTTGAACCGGCCCTTCTGCAGCTTCTTGGCCTGCTTCTCGGCCTCGCGCTGATCGATCACCTGCTCGGCCTTCTCGACCAGCCCGACGACGTCGCCCATGCCGAGGATGCGGCCGGCCATGCGCGCCGGGTCGAACACCTCGAAGTCGTCCGGCTTCTCGCCGACGCCGGCGAACAGGATCGGCCGGCCGGTCACCTTGACGATCGACAGCGCCGCGCCGCCGCGCGAATCGCCGTCGGTCTTGGTCAGGATCAGGCCGTGCAGCGGCAAACGCTGGTGGAACTCCTTGGCCGAGTTGACGGCGTCCTGGCCCAGCATCGCATCGCAGACCAGCAGCGTGCCGTGCGGCTTGGTCAGCGCGTGGATCTGCTGCACCTCCTGCATCAGGTCCTCGTCGATGTGCAGGCGGCCGGCGGTATCGAGGATGACGACGTCGTGGCCGTGCTTCTGCGCGTGCTGCAAGGCCTGCAGGCAGACCTCGGGCGGCGACATCTTCTCGGCCGCGGCAAAGCAGTCGATCCCCAGTTGCCGACCGAGCGTCTGCAGCTGCTCGACCGCCGCCGGGCGCTGCAGGTCGGCCGCGACCAGCAGCGGACGCTTCTTCCTGGCCTTCTTCAGATGCAGCGCGAGCTTGCCACAGGTGGTCGTCTTGCCGCTTCCCTGCAGGCCGCACATCATCAACACCAGAGGCCCCTTGTCGGCCACCGGCAGCCCGACGGCCTGGCCGCCGAGCAGGTCGGTCAGCGCGTCGTGGAAGCACTTGATGAACTGCTGGCCGGGGTCGACCGACTCGATCACCTTCTGGCCGACGACCCGCTCGCGCACGTCGGCGACGAACTGCTTGGCGACCTGGAAGTTCACGTCGGCTTCCAGCAGGGCCTGGCGCACCGCGCGGATACCGTCGTCGATGTTCTTTTCGGTCAGCTTCTTCTGACCGACGATGCCCTTGTAGGCGTTGCCGAGAGCGGTGGCGAGGGTGTCGAACATGTCCCGGCCAGGATGGTTCGCCGGGCCGGAGCGGTCAAAGGAAAAGCCCCCGGCCCGCGACTTGCATGCAACGGCGCCATGGACCTCCGCCCACTCCGTCACGCCCTCCCCCTGCTGCTCGCCGCGGCGTGCGCAACCCCCGTCGCCGTCGAGACTCAGGAGGATGAGCGCATCCTCGAGCTGCGCCGATTCCAGGAGGCGCAGCGGGTGTTTCGCGAACAGAACATGGGCGTGCACCAGTTCGACTTCGCGGGCCACGGCCGGGTGACCGTGCGCCAGATCACGCTCGAGGGCTTCCCGGGCAACACCTACCTGAAGTGCCGGTTCCACTACCAGAACCGCACCGACAAACCGGTCGTGCAGAGCTGGGTCAGCCTCGACGTGCTCGACGGCGAAGGCCGCCTGCGCTCGACCCAGAGCTGCCACCTGATCGTGCCGGTGCCGATCCCGATCGCGCGCGGCAGCTACTACGCCGACGAGCTGCGCACGCCGACCTACGGCGTGCACCTGGAAGAGGGCTGGACGTGGCGCATCCGCTGCGTCAGCGACCTGCAGGAAGACGAGGAACCGCTGGACCCGCCGGTCGAGGAGCGCGGCCTGCCGAAGCTGCGCGCGCCGCTGTTCATCAAGAACCGCGGCTGACGCGCGGACTACCGGCGCATGCGCTCGCGGACCTTCTTGCCGGCCTCACTCCACGCCGGCGCACGCTCGCGACTCGCCAGTTCGACCGTCGCATCGTAGAGCGCGCGGATGATGCGGGTCATGTGCGGGATGTCGAGTTTGTCGACCTCGTCGCTCGGGCGGTGGTAGTCGCGGTGCAGGGAGCCTGCGCTGATCGAGTGCGCGACCACGCCCTTGTTCACGAACGAGTAGTTGTCGCTGGCCGCGAACAGCATCTTGGCCATCTCGAACGGCACCAGTTCGACACCGGTGCGCCCGAGCGGCTCCCGCAGGATCTCGGCGAAGTCGCTGTAGGATTCGCCGGTGATCCACGCCTTGCCGACGTTCTGCGGCAGCGGTCGACCGATCATCTCGATGTTGAGGTTGGCGACGACCCGGTCGAGCGGCACCGGCGGCCGTTCGCAGAACGCGCGCGAGCCGCGCAAACCACGCTCCTCGCCGGCGAAGCAGACGAACAGCACGTTGCGCGGCAGCGCCGCCTTCTGCCTGGCCAGCGCCTCGGCGAGCAGCAACACCGCGGTGGTGCCGGTCGCATCGTCGTCGGCGCCGTTGTAGATCATGTCGCCGTCGACCGCGCGACCGACGCCGATGTGGTCGTAGTGCGCGCTGATCACGATGTACTCGTCGGCGTGCGCGCCGCCGGCCTTGGCGCGCAGGAGCCCGACGACGTTGCGCTGGGCGATCTCCACCTTCTCCGGCGCAGGCACCGACCAACTCGCCGTCCACTCGGCCTCGCGCCCGTCGGCCGGCGCCCGCGGCAGGAT